>JAQWZC010000021.1 GCA_029253645.1 Alphaproteobacteria bacterium
CGGTATGCGCGATGCGCGCACGGCCTTCCGCGCCAGTCTCTCGGTCGCAGAGCCAAACCCGCAAGAGATCACCGCCGCGCTAAATCGCTCGCAAGCGGCCGCGCAAAAGCTGAATGAAAATCTGCATGGTGCTTTGCGGGATATGGCCAGTGGCCTGTCGCCAGAGGCGCGCGCCAAAATCGCGGCACATATGCAGCGTCGTCACCACAGCGACTAGACGGAAGCCGGCACTGCTTTCTTTAACGCCAAAAAGGCGCTGACAGCTTTATGCGCATTTTTCTTGCGTATCTGGGCTTTCGGCGCCTTTTCTATATTCATCAGCACTTGCATATAATGGCGGTGGCCAATCACCAAATCTGTGAATAATTTGGCCTCAGCATGCGGGCAGCCCAGCCCGTTTTCGCCGCGCTCTTGACACGCCTTAAAATAATTGGCGATGCGGGCAAAAACTTGTTTTGGCCCGGCTTCCTCAAAAACCTTGACGATGGGGGAGTGCTGGCGCGCCTCGCTAATCACCATGCGCAACATGGACACGGCCTCATCATCAAACAGCAAATCCTGCAAACCCAAAGCAATGAGTTCCAAATCTTGCGCCATATCCCCGCATAACCGCCCGGAAAAATCGGCCAGCCGATAATCCTTCACCTTGCCTTCAATAATGGCGCGATAAAGCGCGCTCTTATCTTCAAAATGCGAATAAAGGGTGGCCTTAGAAACCTGTGCCGCCGCCGCCAAACATTCCATTGAGGTGCCAGCATAGCCGCGCTCAAGAAACAGCCCACGCGCCGCCATAATAATGGCATCGCGTTTACTGACATCTTTACGCCGACCACGCATGACTGGGTGTGCTTGTTTCATCATATGTTTAATAAACTGAACCGTTCAGTTTGACAATTAAAATTCTTACCCTATATTTGTTCGAAACGAAAAAAGGAACTCCTATGCCCTTCACAATGCAACAATATGGCGAATTCGTCGTCCGTCGTCCGTTTTTGGTGATTTTAATATCATTACTCTTGGCTATGGCCGGTCTGGCCGGTGGGCAGCATTTGCGCTTCACCAATGATTATCGTTACTTCTTTTCCAATGAGAATCCCTATCTCACAGCCTTTGAGGAATTGGAGCGCACCTATTCCAGTCCCGACACGCTGTTTTATGTTTACCAGCCCAAAGATGGCAGCGATGCGACCAGCCGAGAGGCGCTTAACCTTGCCTATGATCTGACCGAGTCCGGTTGGCAAATTCCTTTTTCGACCCGTGTGGACAGTCTGACCAATTTCCAAAACACCCGCGCCATTGGCGATGATGATTTGGAAGTGCGCGACCTCGTGCCCGACCCGGCTGATATTGACAATAAGCGCATCGCATATGTTGAAGACACGATTTTAAACGAGCCCCTTTTGGCCGGGCGGCTTTTGGCCCTCGACAAAAAGACCGCCGCCGTTTTGATATCACTGCGCCCACCGCGCGATGATGTTGTGGCGACCAATAAGATTGTCATTAAAGCGCGCGAGATTCACGAGGCCATGCGCGCCAAATATCCCAATATCCGCATTGAATTGACCGGCTCGCAAATGCTGTCCAATTCTTTTTCCGAAGCCGCGCAAGATGATTTGGCAACACTGACGCCGACCATGTTTGTGATTATCGCCCTTGTGCTGATTGTCACCACACGCAAACTTTACGCCACCATTGCCGCGATGATTGTCGTCACTTTATCGGCCGGAGCCGCTATGGGCACGGGCGGTTGGCTGGGCTTTCCGCTGTCGCCGCCCGCATCGGGTGCGCCGACCATTATCCTCACCGTTGCGGTGGCCGATTGCGTGCATATTCTTATCACCGCTCTGGTCGCGCAAGGCCGCGGGCTGGACAAAAAGCAGGCGATTATTGAGAGCTTGAACGTTAATGCCCAGGCGGTTTTCTTGACCTCGGTCACCACTGCCATTGGGCTGTTCTCGCTGAATTTTTCAGACTCACCGCCCTATCGCGACCTAGGCAATTTCTCCGGTATCGGTTCAATTTATGCATGGATTTTATCCATGACGCTGTTTCCGGCTTTGCTCACAGTCTTGCCGATGAAGTCGAGCGATACGGTTGATCGCCAAAGCCGCTCCATGGAATGGCTGGCTGAAATGGTGATTTCAAAACGCAAGCCGCTGATGCTGGCCATGCTGGCCGTCACACTTGTTGGCACGGCGCTATTGCCGCGCCTGACCTTTAATGACCGCTTTGTTGAATATTTTGATGAGCGCATTGATTTCCGCAAAGCTTCGGATTGGGCGGCGGATAATTTGACCGGAATTTATATCATTAATTACTCACTGGATAGCGGCGAGGTGGGCGGCGTGTCTGACCCGGCTTATCTCAGCCATATTAGTGATTTTGCCGGCTGGCTGCGCGCCCAACCGGAAGTGCTGCATGTCGCCTCCTTCTCGGATGTCGTGAAGCGCGTCAATCGCTCGTTTAATGGCGACCGCGAGACCTTTTACGCCGTGCCGGATAATCGCCAATTGGCGGCGCAATATGTGCTGCTTTATGAAATGTCGCTGCCCTATGGGTTGGATTTGAACGACCAGCTAAATGTCGATAAATCAGCCTCGCGCATGGTGGTGACATTGGAGGATTTATCCACCGCCGAAATGAAAACCTTGCGCGCCCGCGCGCTGGATTGGCAACGCGCCAATATGCCGCCGCGCATGCATGTCGAGCCATCGGGGCAAGCGGTGATGTTCTCTTATATTGGCGAGCGTAATTTCAACGCGATGACCACCGGCACGCTGATTGCCTTTGTGCTCATCTCGGCCTGTCTGATGCTGGCGCTGCGTAGCTTGCGTATGGGACTTATCAGTCTGGTGCCGAATATCGCACCGCCTGCCGTGGCTATGGGCTTTTTCTCCCTCTATCAAGTCGAAGTCGGCTTTTGGACGGCCTTTGTCGGGGCCACGGCCATTGGCCTGATTGTTGATGCCACCGTGCATATGCTGTCCAAATATCGCTATGCCCGTTTCGACCTGAACTACTCATCTATTGATAGTGTGCGTTACAGCTTCTTGACCGTCGGCACGGCCCTTTGGGTATGCAGCTTCGTGCTGATTGCCGGTTTCATGGTGCTGACCTTATCGCCCTTCCTCATCAATGCGATGCTGGGGCGTGTTGTGGCTCTGACAATTTTCACCGCGCTTGTGCTGGACTTTTTATTGCTTCCAGCGCTGCTCATGTGGATTGACGGGCGCGGCGACCCCAATGCACCGCTCAATCCGAGCCTTGACAAAAACACCGCTCCGCAAGCGGCTGAATAATTTATCTAAAAAGGAGACTGACCATGTCTTTCAACTTGAACCTGACCAAAATCACCACCATCTCGGCCACGCTGGCAGGCTTGCTGCTATCCGGGCCGGCTTTGGCGGAACGCGCCGGATTGCCCGGCGCCGACCAGCCCGAAGCGCGCGGCAAAGCGATTGCTGAGATTACCGATGCCACGAATTTGGGCTTTGGCAACACCACCAGTGAAATGGAAATGGTGCTGACCAATGCCAATGGCGATGTCAGCGAGCGGCGTTTGCGTTTCAACACGCTGGAGAATAAAGACGTCACGGATGGCGATTGGTCGATGATGATTTTCGATGAACCCGCCGATGTTGCCGGTACGGCCATGATGACCTATGCCCATATTCTTGACCCAGATGAGCAATGGATGTATCTGCCCGCGCTGAAGCGCGTGAAGCGCATTAGCTCGGTCAATAAATCAGGCCCGTTTATGGGGTCGGAATTTGCCTTTGAGGATTTCTCCTCACAAGAAGTCGGCAAATATAGCTATAAATGGCTGCGCGATGAGCCATGCGGGGAATTTACCTGTCATGTGGTGGAGCGCCGCCCGCTTTACAAACATTCGGGCTATACGCGCACCGTCGCATGGACCGATACAACGCATTATCAAAACCGCAAAGTAGTTTATTACGACCGCAAAAATGCGCTTTTGAAGACGCTGACTTTTGACGATTATCAGCAATATTTGGATAAATATTGGCGCGCCCATGAATTATTCATGGAAAACCATGTCACCAAAAAGAAGACGCTGCTGCGCTGGGAGGATTACGCTTTTCAAACCGGTCTTTCGGCAGATGACTTCACGCAAAACAGCTTGAAGCGGGCGCGGTAACGCTTCCCATGCGTCACCCCACCCCCCTTATCGCGCTTGCTGTCATGCTGGGTTTCAGCACCGGCGCGGCCCTTGCGCTTGATATTGATGTTGAAGGCAATATCGAGTTGGAGCTGCGCCATCACCCGCATGAGGGCCGGCATGAGGATATGGAGCAAGATTTTGCTAGCATTGCCGGTAAGTTTGAGCTTGGGCTTTTTTCGCCCAGCGGACGCCATGCGGTTATCCTCAAACCCTTTGGCCGCTATGACCAACACGACCATGAGCGCAGCCATGTCGATTTGCGCGAGGGCAAATATCGCTATGTGAACGGTCTGTTTGAGGCCAGCATCGGCGTCGATAAAGAGTTTTGGGGCGTCACTGAATTTCTGCATTTGGTCGATATCATCAATCAAACCGATAATGTGGAAAGCACGGATGGCGAGCAAAAGTTGGGCCAGCCAATGGTGAAAGTCAGCTATGCCAGCCGCTTTGGCACGCTGACCGGCTATGCGCTGCCCTATTTCCGTATTCGCCAATATCCCGATCCGGTCACCGGTCGGCCCAATCCGGCTTTTGTGGTTGCTGATAATACGACGCTTTTTGAAAGCGGCGAGACTGGCGGCAAAGCGCGGCGGGTGGATGATGTCGCGCTGCGCTATCACAACAGCTTCGGCGCGTTTGATGTCGGCCTGTCATGGTTTGACGGCACGGCGCGGGAGCCGCAATTACTCTTTACTGGAGACCAAAACAGCACGAATGACCTGCCCAAATTGCAGGCCTATTATGCCGATGTGACGCAAGCTGGTTTGGATGTGCAGGCGACTTTAGGGCCTTGGCTTTTAAAGCTGGAGGCGACGCAATCGACCCAGACTCTGAAACTGCCCGACCCCGACCCGGCCGCTCGAATGCTGCCCAGCCTCAATTCGGCCGAGAAAGAGACCGAGATTAATCGCGCCACGGGCGGCTTTGAATATACATTTTATAATCTGTTCAATAGCGGCACGGATTTGGGCTTGGTCGCGGAATATATGTATGACGAGCGCAAGGATGCCGCGCCGCATCCTTTCGGCAATGATATCGGCATTGGCCTGCGCTGGACCGCCAATGACCCGCAATCCACCGCCATATTGTTGGGCGGGCTGATTGACCTCGACACGGATAGCTCCTCAATTTCAGTGGAGGCCGAGCGCCGCATCGGGCGCAGCTTTAAGGCTGTTTTGGAAGCGCGCTTTATCGACAAGGTCGGCAAAAATGACGGGGAGCAAGACCGTTTCGCCGCCGCGCTGGCCGATGAGGATTCGGTTCGCTTTCGCCTCGCCTATTATTTCTAACTCGCCAAACGGCAGAACCTCACTTATGCTTCCGGCCTGAGGGAGAATTTTATGAGCCAAGATGCGGTGAGCCAACCGAAAGTTTCCAATAAGACACGCAATTATACATTGGCCATGCTGGTCGCGATTTACGCCTCCAGCCATGTCGACCGGCAGATTGTATCCATTCTGGCCGAAAGCATTAAGCTGGAATTGCTGCTATCCGATACGCAATTGGGCTTTCTTATCGGCCTGAGCTTTGCGATTTTTTACGCCACATTGGGCATTCCCATCGCCATTTTGGCCGACCGCTA
>JAQWZC010000024.1 GCA_029253645.1 Alphaproteobacteria bacterium
GACTTAAAATCTGCGGCCTGTAACAGGCGTGACGGTTCGAGTCCGTCCGAGGCCACCACCTAAAAGCAAAGCTGGAAGCCAAATATCATGGCTCCCAGCTTTTTCTTTTCTTTCAATTCTCAATGAATGTTCGCACAATTTCGGGCATATGTTCGCACATTTGTCGGGAGCGCCGCACGCGCCGCTCCGCCCTATTTCGTATAAAGCGCGCGGGCGAGGAATTGGCGAATGTCGGCGGCAGCTTTTTCAGGCATTTCTTCATGCGCCAAATGACCGGCTTGCGGATAGAGTTTCAGCAGGCTGCCGATAATTTGCGTGTTCATCTCAATGCCGTATTTCGGGTCAATCACCGTATCTTGTGAACCCCAAAGCAGCAAAGTGGTCTGGTTCACGGCGCGCAAAATCGGCTCTAAGGGCGGCTCAAGATGGCTTTCCGAATAGCGTTTAATGGCCGCATCGCGAGAGCCTGCCATACGTAGCAATTTCCAATAGCGCGTCACCATCTCATCGGTGACAAAATTATCGGGGTCGCCGACTTGCCTTTTCAGCGTGCCCGCAAGCAGGAATTTCGGCGTGAAATAGCGCAACAGGCTGAGGCCGATGCTGGAGCGGGTGAGCGCATAGGCACCGCCCGGACTGTCATCTTCGTCGCGTTGCATGCCGCTTGAGGCAACCAGCACCAGCGCATTAACCGCGCGCGGATGCATGAGGGCATAGCGCAAGGCGACGCCGCCGCCCGCCGAATGGCCGACCAAGGTCACGGTATCAAAATCGTAAAGCTCAATCACCTCGCGGGTGAAATTGGCCATGGCGATATTGCTGTAATCCTCTTGCGGGGTCGCGCCGGTCAGCCCGTGGCCGGGCAGGTCAAAACTAATCAGCCGATAATCATTTTTCAGTTCGGCAACCAGCTTTTCCCAATTATGCAAAGAGCCATTGGCACCATGCATTAAAATCAGCGGCGGTTTATTTTTGTCACCTTGGTCGCGAATATGCACTTCCGCGCCGGAGGGCAGAAAATAGAAGAATGATGTCTCATTGGCATATTCGTCGATAAGTTCTTGCTTGGTGAGGTCGGTCGCAATCATCAGGCTGGAAAATAATAGCAGCACGACCAGCAAGCCAATCGCTGCCAGCACCGCATAACCCAGTTTTTGCAGCAGTTTCCCCATAACGCCTAAATTGCGTGTGTTCGAGACATACCGCAAGAATTTTCAATCATGAACATTGAAATTGGCCCCTAGTCGGCGCGGTTTTGAAACCGAAAGCGGGTCGAGCAATAAGGGCAGATAATCTCGTCCTCACCGCCCATATCCAAATAAATATGCGGATGGTCATAAGGCGGTTCAGCGCCAATGCATTCAAACTCTTTCACGCTTACGAAAACTTCCGAAGCGCCGTCATCATTGCTGATTTTGGGGGTCGCTAATTGCGCCATGATTTACCTCTTGTGACTCGATGCGTTTATAAACGGTTGCCGATAGCAGCGCAAGAAATCAGCAGCAGCCGCAACCGCCAAGGCCGACATCGCCGTCGCCATGGCCGCCTTCGCCGTGCCATGCTTGCGCGATGGATTGCGCCGAAAAATCGGCCGTTTCGGCAAAATTATCTCTCGCCTGCTGCATCAGCGCCTTATCGGTCAGCACATCAACCGCCGTCATGGCGAGCGATTTCGCGCCATCAATCACCGCTTTATCGCCTTTTTCCGAACCGGCCCATTTGGCAAATTCAGGGTTATGAATAACGACGCTGGGCGGCGCGACGGCAATCATCGGATGAATGGATGGCACGCGGTGGCTGATATTGCCCATATCGGTTGAGCCCGCGCCACTGGTCGGCATTTTGTCGAGCGGGAAAAATGTCCGCCCCAAGCTCTCGGCATTTTGCTGATAACGCTCGGCAATCGCCCAGCTTTCTTTGATTTCCAAATAATCACCCAACGCCCAGTCAATCTGCACATCACAGCCCGCAGCCAGCGCACCGGCTTCAAAGCAATTTTTGACCCGTTGCTTCAACTCGGCCAAAGCCAAGCCGTTTTCGGCGCGCACATAAAAAGTGCCGACCGCATGGTCGGGCACAATATTGGGTGCCAAACCGGCCTCGTTGAAAATGCCGTGAATGCGCTCGCTTTGCTTAATGTGCTGGCGCAATTGCGCGATGGATTGATAGGCCGTCACCAGCGCGTCCAGCGCATTGACCCCGGCAAAGGGCATGGCCGAAGCATGCGCCGCCTTGCCGGTATAGGTGACGCGCACCTCATTGACCGCCAAGCTGGGCATGGTGATGAGGTCAATACCGGCGGGATGCACCATCATCGCCGCGTCCAAATCCTCAAACGCGCCTTGCCGCGCCATCAGTTCTTTGCCATTGCCGCTTTCCTCAGCCGGCGTGCCGAGATAGCGCACCTTGCCGGGCAGTTCGCCATTTAGTTTGGCCAGTGCCAAAGACGCGCCAAGGCCGGTGGTGGCGATGATGTTATGGCCGCACGCATGGCCAATGCCGGGCAGGGCGTCATATTCTGACAAAATGCCGACTTCCGTATCGCCTGCCCCGAAAGAGGAGATGAATGCCGTGTCCAAGCCGCAGGCATGACGCTCGACAGAAAGTCCGGCGGCCTCCACCTTATCGGTCAGCAGGCCATGGGCGAATTTTTCTTCAAAGGCGACTTCCGGCTTGGCGTGAATGGCGCGGCTGGCCTCGACCAAATCCCCCGCCATAGCGTCAATCATATCGCAGACTTTTTTCTTCAATGCGGCACTCATTGTCGGCTCCTATCCGAATTTAAATGGCATGCCCAGCAGCATGCCGCCATCGACGACCAGCAATTGACCGGTCACATGGGCGCTGGCGCGGTTGGCAAAAAACAATATCGGCCCTTTTGTGTCTTGCGGGCTACCGGCGCGTCCCATAGGCGTGTTTTGGCGTTGGCCTTCGGCGATTTGCTCAAATACTTCATCACCAAAGGCATTGCGAAACCAATCCGTGCCGACAAAGCCCGGGCATACCGCATTGACGCGGATATTTTCCGGCCCTAATGAGCGCGCCAGAGCCATTGTCATGGAATTGAGCGCGCCTTTTGAGGCGACATAGGCCAGTGACGAACCAATGCCACGCACACCGGCAATGGATGAGATATTGACGATGGATGGCGCGTCGGCTTTCGCCAAATATGGCCGCGCATGTTTAATCATCTGATAGGGGGCGATGAGATTAAGCGCATAAATTTGCTCAAAATCTGCCGCATCCAGACCTTCCAAATCATCATGGTTCATGAATTTTGTGGTGCCTGCATTATTCACCAAAATATCGACGCGACCCCATTTATCCAAGGCGGCCTCGACCAGTGTTTTGCAATTCGCATCGTCGGAGACATCGGCCTGCACGGCAATGGCATCGCCACCGGCGGCTTGGCAAGCGGCCACAACTTTTTCTGCCGCATCGGCGCTTTTGGAATAATTAATGACGGCTTTGCCGCCGCCTTCCGCAATGCCGATGGCGGCCGCTTCGCCAATACCGGCCGAAGACCCTGTGATGATGGCGACTTGATCTGAAAAATTCATGAATGACTCCCTGATGGCTTTTAACGACCTTTAAATTCCGGTTTGCGCTTTTCCATAAAGGCGCGCCTTCCTTCTTCATAATCAGCGCTGGCAAGGCAATCCGCAAGGCGTTTTTTAACCGCACCGGCCTCGGCCTGTGGGTTGTCGAGCACGAATTTACTGGCTTGCAAACTCATTGGCGCATTGGCCGAAATCTCTGCCACCAGCATGGCCAGCGTCGCGTCAAAATCTGTCGCATTGGCGGCCAAGCTGATAAGGCCATTATTCAGCGCATCGGGCACATCCAGCGTGGCGGCGGTGAAGATAATGCGCTTGGCCTCAGACACGCCGACCAGTCGCGCCAATTGATGCGTAGCATTGGCTGGATAGGCGAGGCCCAATTTACCGGCCGGAATACCAAAGCGGCTATCGCTGCGCGCCAGACGCAAATCACATGCCGCGGCAATGCCGAGCCCGCCGCCAATGCAATAGCCCTCAATGGCGGCCAATGTCGGTATCGGGCAATCGGCAATGGCGTCAAATGCGGCAATGGTGGCGCGGTCAAAATCCGTGCCTTCTCCATTTTCATCTGGCGGCCCGCTGAGCACTTGCTCAAATTGGGCAATATCCGCGCCCGCGACAAATGCCCTGCCGCCGACACCGCGCAAAATAATCAGGCGAATATCGGGCGTTGCAGCCAGCCTCTGCATGAGCGGTTGAATGGCCTGCCAGCCCTCAAGGTCGATGACATTATGTTTTTTCGGCAGGTTGAAACGCACATGCCCAATCAGGCCATTGGCGGTGCTTTCCAATCCGGCCACCAGCCGCGCCGCGCCGCTATCCAGATTTTGCGTATTGGGGGGCAATAAATCACTCATGAAATCCTCGCATTTTATTCAGCCTGCCTGTCATGTGACATTTTTTGAAAGTCTTGGGGCATAAAAGACTTGTGAAACGCTGCTTGCCAGAGAATCCGGCAAAATGGTAGCGTGAAGTGATTTCAGGCGAAAGCCAAAACGGAAGTGACTAAAATGGAAACGGCAGAAAAACTTGCGACAATCGATCCGGTATGGTTGCAAATTCGCGATGAAGCGATGCAAATGGCAGAAAAAGAGCCCGCCATGTCAGGCTTTTTGCATGCCACAATTTTGAATTTTGACCGCTTGGAGCTGGCCATTGCATCGCATTTGTCAGAAAAGCTGGCCAATTCAGAAATGGGCGCGCGTAGCCTGTGCGAGGTTTTTGAGGAAGCCTTTGCCGATAATAAGGCGATTAGCGAGATGATACGCGCCGATATTGTGGCGCATTTCGACCGCGACCCGGCGTGCCGTTTATATTTGGACCCGGTGCTTTACTTTAAAGGCTTTATGGCATTGCAGACCTATCGCGCGGCCAATTGGTTGATTGGCAATCAGCGGCGCGGCATGGCGTTATATTTGCAAAACCGCGCCTCGGAAGTTTTTCAGGCCGATATTCATCCCGCCGCGCAAATCGGCAAGGGCGTGTTTATCGACCACGCAACCGGTGTGGTGATTGGCGAGACGGCGGTTGTCGGCGATGATGTATCCATGCTGCATGATGTGACTTTGGGCGGCAGCGGCAAAGAGGGCGGCGACCGTCACCCGAAAATCGGCAATGGCGTTTTGATTTCTGTCGGGGCGAAAGTGCTGGGCAATATCCGCGTCGGCGATTGCGCCAAAATCGGCGGTGGCTCGGTGGTGCTGACAGATGTGCCTGCCTACACAACGGCGGTCGGTGTGCCGGCCAAAATTGTCGGCAAGGTTACCTCGCCGGAACCGTCGCGCCAAATGGACCATTCGGTCGGCGAAGACGGCGACACGATTTAAAAAGTAAAACTGAAAAGTCAAAAGGGGGATTTGACATGTCGAGACTAGCAGGAAAAACCGCGTTCGTATCAGGCGGCGCAAAAGGGCTGGGTGCTGAAATGGCGCGCGCCATGCACGAAGAAGGGGCCAATGTCATGGTCACGGATGTGCTGGAAGATAAAGGCATTGAGCTGGCCGACGCCCATGAAAACATGCAGTTTATGGCGCATGATGTGACGGATGAGGCGCAATGGCAGGCGGCGATTGACGCGACGGTAAAAACTTTTGGCGGCCTTGATGTGCTGGTCAATAATGCCGGTATCGTGCATGACTCGACGCCGCTTGAGGACACCACTTTGGAACAATGGCGTCATGTGACGGCGATTGACCTTGATGGGGTGTTTTTGGGAGCCAAATATGGTGTCCGCGCCATGAAAGAAAAAGGCGGTAGCATTATTAATGTGTCGTCGATTTACGGCATTGTCGGCTCGGTGGCGCAAGCGCCTTATCACGCCGCTAAGGGCGGTGTGCGTTTGCTGACCAAAGCCATGGCGGTTGAGATGGGCGGTCTGGGATATAAAATCCGCGTCAATTCAATTCACCCGGGCTTTGTCGGCACGGATATTTTGCGCGACGGCATTCGCAGCGCGGTTGAAATGGGTGCGATGGACGGCGAGAATGAAGCCATTGAGGCGCTGACCCTTGGCACACCGGCGGGACGCTTGGGCGTGCCGCGCGATATTGCCAATGGCATTGTATTTTTGGCATCTGATGAGTCCGAATGGATGACCGGTGCCGAGCTTGTTATTGACGGCGGTTTCACAGCCCAGTAGCTTGCGGCAATTATATTCGGAGGTATTCCATGAACAATGATGAAATCATTCGCGTGCAAACATATTTGCGGCTGAAGTTCCAAAACGACATGCTGACGCTCAAGCGCGGCGCGAAAGACGACATGATCGAAGTGTTCATGGAAGATGAGTTCATTGGCACGTTGTTTCGTGATGATGAAGAGGGCGAAATTTCTTACGCGTTTAATATGGCGATTTTGGAATTCGACCTGCCGACGCTCTAGGCTGTCGGCTCTCGACTCTTTGCTTTCGGCTCTTTGCTTTAAGCCTAATTTTGGCGACGCGCAGCGGCGCGGAAGCTGCGTATTTTCTCACGAATATCGCGGTCCAGCGTCTCCCATTGCGCTAGGTGAACCCGCTTGAACACATAGCTGACTTGCGCCGAATTGCCGAGATTGAACCGGCTTTCGCAGGTCGGATTGGCGTCGTCCATATCATCGCAAATAAATAGCGGCGGACGCTGGCGGTCGGCTGCGCTGCCGGTTTTCAGCCCGCGAAATATCTGCTTGCCCGCATAGGGTGAGTTTGAGCGAAAGCTGAAACTTTGCAGCCCCTCATCACCCACTTGCCCGGACCCGGCAATATAGGGCTGATAAATCGCCTTAAAAATGCGTTCCTCGGGCAGGTCGCTGGTGGCGGCGCGAATATTAATGGTCACCAAATTTGAGGCAATGCCGGTATCAAGAAACGCATCGCGCCGGTCATCGCGCCACGGCATCAGATTGGGCAAAAGGGCATGCAGGCTGGCATGTTGCAGCGTGCCGCCGCGCCGCGACTGGCCATTGCGGGTATAATGCGCGGGCACGGAAAATAATGTGCCGCCAATCTCAATACGCACACGTCCGGCATCATCGCTGGGCGCATAGGCAAGCCCTTGCAGGTCGCGAATGCCCGGCCCGAAATAAAACAGGTAAAACAGAAAGCCACTGAGCACAAAGCTGCCCAGCATAATTGCCGGAAGAGCCCATATGGGCCATTCATGTTCGGGCACAGCCCGCGACAATAAGCGCTTAATCATGGTTTCCTCTTTCGCAGCTCGAAAACAGTGTTTACCATGAGATGGAGAAAAGGGAATAGCTTCAATGGGAGGGAATTATGACCGTTTATGCTTTGGGTGACCGCGCCCCGCAATTTCCGGATAGCGGCAATTATTGGATTGCGCCGGACGCGCAAGTCATGGGCGCGATTATCCTCGAAGAGAATGCCAGTATTTGGTTTGCCGCCGTGCTGCGCGGCGATAATGAGCCGATTACGATTGGCGAGAATTCCAATGTGCAAGACGGCGCGGTGATGCATACCGATATCGGTTTTCCGCTGACGCTGGGCAAAAATGTAACGGTCGGCCATCAAGCCATGCTGCATGGCTGCACGGTTGGCGATAATTCGCTTATCGGCATTGGCTCGACGATTTTAAACGGCGCGAAAATCGGCAAAAACTGCCTGATTGGCGCCCATGCGCTGGTGGGCGAGGGCAAAGAAATTCCCGATAATTCAATGGTGCTGGGCATGCCCGGTAAAATTATTCGCGAGTTGGACGAGACCAATGAGAAAATAATGATTGCCTCGGCCGAACATTATGTCGAGAACTGGAAGCGTTATAAGCGCGATTTGAAAGAGGTTGGATAAATGATTGAAGCGGTTGATTACATTATTGTCGGTGCCGGAAGTGCCGGTTGCGTCTTAGCGGCACGGCTGAGCGAGGACGGCAACAAGTCTGTTTTGCTGTTGGAAGCCGGCGGCAAAGACAAGAACCTTTTCATTCATATGCCGGCCGGTTATTCGCAGCTTGTGCCCGAGCGCAATGACCAGAATTACGGCTTTGAAACCGAGGCTGACCCGAATTTGGGCGGTCGCCAAATGTATTGGCCGCGCGGGCGTGGCTGGGGCGGTTCGTCTTCCATTAACGCGATGGTTTATACGCGCGGTAATGCGTATGACTATGACCATTGGAGCCAGCTTGGCAATGCCGGTTGGTCTTATGAAAGCGTGCTGCCCTATTTCAAACGGGCGGAAGATTTTTCCGGTGATGGCGATGAAGAATATCACGGCACGGGCGGCCCGCTGAGTGTGCAGAAGTCCAATCGCGAAAATGATGAATTGCTCGATGTGTTTGTCGAGGCCGGTCAGCAGGCGGGCATCCCCTTCACCAAAGATTTTAACGGCAAAAGCCAAGAGGGTGTGTCGCGATATGAGCATACCATTCGCGGGTCGAAGCGGTGCAGCGCGGCGCGGGGCTATCTGCACCCGTCGCTGAGCCGCAAAAACCTGCATTCGGAAACCGATGTGACGGTTGACCGCGTCGAGTTTGACGGCAAAAAAGCGACCGGCGTGTCGTTTGAGAAAAACGGCAAGAGCTTTACCGTGCGCGCCAATCAGGAAGTTATTCTATCGGCGGGGGCGATTAACTCGCCGCAAATCTTGCTGCGTAGCGGCGTCGGCCCGTCCGGTGAAATCAAGCCGCATGGCCTCGAAATGGTGCATGAACTGCCCGGTGTCGGCCAAAATCTGCAAGACCATTTGGGCGTAGTCAGCCAGTTTGAATGTTTGCAGCCGGTGACGCTGCACCGCTCTGCCGTATGGTGGCGCACGCAATTGGCGGGTATTCAGTATTTGCTGTTCGGCAAGGGCGATGCGTCTTATCCGCCAACAGCGGCGGGTGCGTTCTTTAAATCAAGCGCCGAGAAAGCGGTTTGCGATATGCAAATCCATTATGTCTCGGTTGCCGTGCCGGATGTGCATGGGCGCGATGAGATTCCGACCACCCACGGTTTCTCGTCAATCGTCTATGGCTGCCGCCCCGAAAGCCGCGGGCATTTGACGCTGAAAACCGCCAGCCCTGACGATGCACCGGCGATTTATCCGAATTATCTGTCAGCCGAACAGGACATGATTGATATTCGCAATGGCTATCGCATCACGCGGGATATTTTCCTGCAAAAAGCCTTTGACCCTTATCGCGGCGCGCAAGTGAAGCCGTCGGCAGATGTGAATGTCGATAATGATGCGGAATTGGATGGCTGGATTCGCCGCACGGGCGAGACGCTTTATCATCCGGTCGGCACTTGCAAAATGGGCAGCGACCCGACGGCCGTCACCAATGAGCACGGCCAAGTGCATGGGCTGGACGGCTTGCGTGTGGTGGATGCCTCTCTCATGCCGACGCTGATTAGCGGCAACACCAATGCGCCGACTATTATGATGGCAGAGAAAATCTCTGACCATATTCGCGGGCGCAGTTTCTTGGCACCGCAACAAATTGCGGCTGAATAGGAGAGGGCATGGCCTCATCTGACACGAGATTTGAATTCTTCTTCGATATTTCCAGCCCGTGGACCTATTTGGCCTTTACGCGGGTTGAGGATGTGGCGGCGCGCTGCGGTGTTGAGATTGACTTTAAGCCGATATTGGTCGGCGGCGTGTTTAACGCGGTGAATGAAAGCGTCTATGAGGCGCGCGCCAATCCGCATCCGGTGAAGGGGCGTTATTACGTCAAGGATTTGCGCGATTGGGCGACGTTTTGCGGCGTCACCATTGGCCAGCCGCCGGTGTTTCCTTTGCCTGCGGCGGGCATTATGCGCGTGGCATTATTGGCGCAAGATGCGGGCAAGCTGGTGGCGTTTTCCAAAGCGGCGTTTCACGCCTATTGGGGTGAGTTGAAAGACATTAGCCAGCCCGAAGAAATCGCCGCCTTATGCGAGGCGGTCGGCATGGATGCGGCCAAAACCCTTGAAGCCGTGCAAAGCGACGAAGTTAAGGCGCGGCTGCGGGCCAATACGCAGGAATTGATTGAGCGCGGCGGCTTCGGCTCGCCCACCATGTTTGTCAATCAAACCGATATGTATTTCGGCAATGACCGCTTTGAATTGGTTGAAGCCGCCCTTAAAGCCTCCTTAAAGGCCGCCGGATAAAATCGTGAGCGATACCGGCCCCCAAGAAAAACAACCCATATTGCGCGCGCCCCCCGTGGTGCTGGTGCTGCTGGCGGTGCTTGTCGCCTTTCACCTGCTGTCGGTATTTGGCGGCAATGCCATGCGGATTGAACTCATCGTCGCGCTGGGACTGTTTCCGGCGCGGTTTTTCGCTGAGGGCTTGGGCGGTTTGCCCGGCACTTGGGTGCAGGGCGTGGTGACGCTGTTCAGCCATTCCATGCTGCATGGCGGCTGGACGCATTTAATCTTAAACGCGGTCTGGATGCTGGCTTTTGGTGCGCCGATTGCGCGGCGTCTCGGCCCGCGCAAATTCTTGTTTCTCTATATGGTCTGCGTCATGTGCGGCGGGCTGGGGCAGATACTCATCACTGATTTTCAGGGCTATCTTGTGCCGATTATCGGCGCCTCGGGTGGCGTTGCTGGTCTGATGGGCGCGGCGTCGCGCTTTGCCTTTTCCGATACGCGCTGGCTCGACCCGACCGCGCAAGAGCCGCGTCGCCGTTTGCTGCGCCTGAGCGAAGTGCCACGGCGGCGTCCGGTGATGATATTCATCGCGATCTGGCTGATTATGAATTTGAGCTTTGGCCTGCTTGGCCCGTATGGGCTGGCTGACCCGGGCGGGGCGGCGGTGAATATCGCTTGGGTGGCGCATTTGGGCGGCTTTTTTGCCGGTCTGCTGCTTATCGGCCTATTGGAGAAACCACCGCTTTCTGCATCGGGCGGGCCGGGCAATGTCGATTATGGCGAATGGAAAAACCGCAAATAACTGCCATTTTTGCGGCTACCACTTGCAAGCCGCGTCATCCTGCCGCATGCTAAAGGCGAAAGGATAGGCCAATGACGATACAAGCAATTTTGAAAAATAAAGGCGCTGAGGTTGTGGCCATTGATGCGGCGCATCCGGTGGCTGAGGCCGTGCGCATAATGGATAAGCGCCAAATCGGCGCGCTGGTGGTGGCCGGACAGGGCGAGGATTGCTCGGGCATTTTCACCGAGCGCGACGTCATGCGCGCGCTGGCCCGCAATGGCACGCATATTCTCGACGAGCCGGTGGCCAAACATATGACCGACCGGCCGCAAAGCATTTTGCCGACCACCTCGATCGATGAGGCGATGGAAATTATGACCGAGAAGCGGTTTCGGCATTTGCCGGTGATTGCCGGCACCACTTTATGCGGCATCGTCTCTATCGGTGATTTGGTGAATTACCGCATCCACCAAACCGAGATGGAAGCCAGCGCCCTGAAGGAATATATCGCAACGGGTTAAATATCAGACCCTCAACATTGAAAAAACTGGCCAAGATAGATTGGCGCAGCGAGCAATTTTGGGAAGCGCCCGACTATACGACCAATGACCCGAATATTGACGATGTGGTGATTTATTCTACCAGTTCGGGCGGCAAGGTTTTGATGGTTCTCGAAGATGTTACCGAGCCATTGACCATCGACATGTTCGAGTTCATTTAGGCCCCGAAAAACCCATAAACCCTATAGCTTTGTTGGATTGGGGGCGTCGCCATAGACGTCGAGCGGGTCGAAGACTTTTTCATCTTCTTCATAGGCCAGCG
>JAQWZC010000034.1 GCA_029253645.1 Alphaproteobacteria bacterium
AAGCGGCGGCGAGGCGCGACACGCCGATGGAAATGCCGGTTGCCGGGATTTCAACGCCTTTGAACCGTTTGACCAAATCATCATAGCGGCCTCCGCCGCCCACGGAGCCGAAGCGGGCCAATTCGCCGCTTTCGTCTTGCGCTTCAAATGTCAGCTCAATTTCATACACCGGTCCGGTATAATAGCCGAGGCCGCGCACCACGCTGGGGTCAATGGCCAGCCGGTCGGCGTCATAACCCAGCGCGTCAAAAATCGCCGCCATGTCTTGCAATTCAGCAATACCTGCCAAGCCGTTTTGCGTGTCGCCGACCAAGGCCGCCATGGCGGTCATGGCCTGGCCGCGATCGGCGGCGCTGATAGAGACCATTTGCGCGACTTTATTAATCTGTGCCGCATCCAATCCGGCCCCTTTGGTGAAGTCGCCGCTGTCATCTTTGCGGCCTTCGCCCAAAAGCGCTTTCACGCCCTCCAGCCCGAGCCGGTCATATTTATCCATGGCGCGCAAAATCGTCAGCCGACGACTCTCAAAACCCTCGGCCTCAGGGTCAAGGCCAATGGCCTGCAATAGCCCGTCCATAATTTTGCGATTATTAATCCGCACCAGATAATCACCGCGCGCAATGCCCAAAGCCTCCATGCAGTCGGCAGCCATCATGCAAATTTCCGCATCGGCCGCCTGATTGCCCGCGCCGACCGTATCGGCATCGATTTGCATGAATTGGCGATAGCGCCCGGGCCCGGGTTTTTCATTGCGCCAAACCGGCCCGAATTGATAGCGCCGCAGCGGCTTGGGCAAGCGGTCATAATGTTCGGCCACATGACGCGCCAAAGGCGCGGTCAGGTCATAGCGCAGGCTCATCCATTGCCCGTCATCATCTTCCAGCGCGAACACGCCCTCATTGGGGCGGTCATCATCGGGCAAAAACTTGCCCAGCGCATCGGCATATTCAAAGGCCGATGTGTCCAGCGCTTCAAAGCCATATCCCTCATAAACCCGCGAAACGGTTGCCAGCATATGATTTTGCAGGCGCAGCTCATCGCCCGCCATATCGCGAAACCCGCGCGGCGTGCGTGCCTTGGGCTTGAACTTCTTTTGCTTTTTCGCCTGTCGTTTCGAGGGGCGGTCGGCGGATTGGTCACTCATATCGGTCATTTGTTTCACCTGTCTAGGGGGATTTCCTATCGCATCTCGCCTAAAAATCAAAGGGGGAAAGGCCGCGCACATGCTCATCAAGGCGCAGCTCTCGGTTGACGGAGGGCGTGGCGCGTTGGTTGCAATCGCGGCGCTCGCACAGGCGGCAATTCACCCCAATTGGCGTGTCGCCTTCATCATTTTCGAGGTTCATGCCGCGTGCATAAACCAGCTTCTCGGCATGTTTAATCTCGCAGCCCATGGCAATGGCGAATTGATTATCCGGCACCCCAAAGCCTGAATTATCGCGGCTCACCGTGCGGGCGATGGAGAAATAGCGCGTGCCGTCTTCCATCTGCACGGTCTGGGTCGAAATTTTGCCCGGGATACGAAACGCATCATGCACATGCCAGCGCGGGCACGTGCCGCCAAAGCGCGCAAAGTGAAAGCCACCGGCGGAAAACCGTTTGGAGATATTGCCCGCATTATCAACCCGAATGAGAAAAAACGGAATGCCGCGCGCGCCCGGCCGTTGCAGTGTGGTCAAGCGGTGGCAGACTTGTTCAAAACTCGTGCCGAAGCGGCGTCCCAAAAGCGTAATGTCATATTGATTGACCGCCGCGGTTTTCAAAAACGCCGCATAGGGCATCAGCACGGCGGCGGCGAAATAATTGGCGAGGGAAATGCGCGCCACTGTGCGCGTCTCCTCGCTCTCCATGCCGGAGGCGACAATAATGTCTTCAATGGCGGGCATTTGTTCAAAATAGGCAAGCTGATAGGCCAGTTGGAAAGAGCGGCCCGGCTGGTCGAGCAGTTCGGACAGAAAAATCGTCTGCCGATGGCGGTCATAACGGCGCAGCGTATTCTCCATCACCTCAATCGGCGCGATGCGGGTTTTCACCTTATGACGGGTTTCCAGCCGCGCGCGCAAAGCCAGATACGGTTCGTCATGACCGGCGACAGCCTCCTCATGCAGCGCCTCGGCTTCTTCGTCCAGAGCGGCAAAATAATTATTTTGCGCTGAAATAAAATCGCGCACCTCATCCAGTGCCATAGCATTGCCGCCGCTATCAACCGCGTCGCCGCCGGCCAATTGTTCGGCCAAGAGGGCGTTGGAAGCGCGGCTTTGCAAAAGCGATTGATAGAGCCGCGCCACCGCATCGGCGGCGGTCGGGCTGGCAGCGGCCAAATCTTTCAACTCAGCCCGCGACAGCGCCGTGTCGCGAAACATCGGATCGGAAAATACTTCGTGTAATTGCGTTTGCGCGCGCGCTTCTTCGTCTCCGGCAAGGCCGCGCGGGTCAATGTCAAACACCTCAACCAATTGCAGCAATATTTGCGCCGAAATGGGGCGTTGGTCGCGCTCAATCAGATTGAGATAGCTGGTCGAAATGCCCAAGGCCTCGGCCATGGCGGCCTGTGTCAGACGCTGTTCGCGGCGCAACCGGCGCACACGCGCTCCGGCAAAGAGCTTGCGCTCGACCAATTTTCCCTGTTCTGCCACGCCGTGCTCCTTTTTGAATCAGGCTTATGAATCAACGCTTTAAGCGGCGGTTCATCTTCAAAAGTTTACAAGGTTTACATATATAACAAAAAATCAGCGCATTTGTGTAAATTTTTTTACTTTAATATTTTCAATAGCTTAAGATTCACTCGACATCGGCCTGTCATATGTGTATCAGCAGGAATCCGAAACGCCTCGAGAGGATTCTCTGATGTCAAAATACACCGATTTGGTTGCTGAAAAAGCCGCCACCATCAAACAAGGCGGAGCCCCATGGGCCGCCATTAACCCAGAATATGCAGCCCGTATGGAACTGCAAAACCGCTTTAAAACCGGTCTGGATATTGCCCGCTACACAGCCGGCATTATGCGTAAAGACATGGCCGATTATGACGGCGATAGCAGCCAATACACCCAATCCTTGGGGTGCTGGCACGGTTTCACCGCGCAACAAATGATGATGGCCGTCAAACGCCACCGCAAAACAACCGATAAATCTTATGTTTATCTCTCCGGTTGGATGGTTGCTGCGCTGCGCTCTGACTTTGGCCCGCTGCCGGACCAGTCCATGCACGAGAAAACCGCCGTATCGGGTTTGATTGAAGAAATTTATACCTTCCTGCGCCAAGCCGATGCCCGCGAATTGCGCCATTTGTTTGTTGACCTTGACGATGCGCGCGCCAATGGCGGCGACGTCGATGCCGCGCTGGCCGCGATTGATAATCACGAAACGCATGTTGTGCCGATTATCGCTGATATTGATGCCGGTTTCGGTAATGAAGAAGCGACATATTTGCTGGCCAAACAAATGATTGAAGCCGGTGCATGCTGCATTCAGATTGAAAACCAAGTATCCGACGCCAAACAGTGCGGCCACCAAGACGGTAAAGTTACCGTGCCGCATGAAGATTTCGTGTCAAAAATCAATGCCGTGCGTTACGCCTTCCTTGAATTGGGCGTGGATGATGGCGTGATTGTGGCGCGGACCGATAGCCTCGGCGCCGGTCTGACGCAAAAAATTCCGGTCTCTCAAACACCGGGTGATTTGGCCGACCAATATAATGCCTTCTTGCAACTTGAAGAAGTCTCCGACCTGTCGGGCATTAATCAAGGCGACCAAGTGATTACGCAAGGCGGCAACACCTATAAGCCGGTGCGCCTGCCCAATGGCCTTTATGCATTTAAAGACGGCACGGGCGAAGACCGCTGCGTGCTCGATTGCATCACCGCCCTGCAAAATGGTGCCGACCTGTTATGGATTGAAACCGAGAAGCCGCATGTCGCGCAAATCGGTGGCATGGTCAGCCGTATTCGTGAAGCGATTCCGAATGCCAAGCTGGTTTACAACAACTCGCCGAGCTTTAACTGGACGCTGAACTTCCGCAAACAAGTGCATGGCGAATGGGTTGCAGCCGGTAAAGATGTGTCGGCCTATCCGGACCCGGCATCTGACCCGCAAGGCCTGATGGATACGAAATTTGACGATAGCGAATTGGCCATTGAAGCCGATAAGCTGGTGCAAAGCTTCCAGGCCGATGGTGCCCGCGAAGCCGGTATCTTCCACCACCTCAGCACCTTGCCGACCTATCATGATACGGCTTTGGGCACGGATATTCTGTCTGAAGGCTATTTCGGTGACCTCGGCATGCTGGCCTATGTGCGTGATGTGCAGCGGAAAGAAATCCGCCGCGGCATGGCATCGGTCAAGCACCAAGATTTGGCCGGTTCCAATATTGGTGATGACCATAAAGAATATTTCTCCGGTGACATGGCTCTGCTGGCATCGGGTGAAGACAATACAATGAACCAGTTCTAATTCGGTTCTTGTCATTTTGGGGGCTTCGCGGGTTTGCCGCGAGGCCCCTTTTATTTTGGAGGCCCTGATGGCTGACGCTTTTATGACCACGGATTTGTCGGACGCGCATGACGGCTTGCGCTATTTAGCGACCGATTATCAAGATTTTGGCGGCCATTTGCGCTTTCACGGGCAGGTCAAAACTTTGCTGACATATGAAGATAACACCAAGCTGCGCGCCGCCGTTGAGAGAAAAGGCGAAGGCCGCGTATTGGTGGTCGATGGCGGCGGCTCTATGAATTGCGCGCTATTTGGCGGCAATCTGGCCAAGCTGGGGGCGCAAAATGGCTGGGCCGGTATCATCATTCATGGCTGTGTGCGCGACCGCGCCGAATTAAAAGCCGAGGCGGTGGGCATCAAAGCGCTTTCCAGCCATCCGAAAAAAAGCCTGAAGCGCGACCTCGGTTCTTATGATGTGACGCTCAAATTCTCCGGCGTCACCATTCATCCTGATGACTGGATTTACGCAGATGAGGATGGGGTGATTATCTCCGAGCGGGAATTGACGCTGTAAGGCCTCTTTTAAAACCGATTTTAAAACCCCTGCGCCATGCCGCCCATGCGTCCGGCCACGGTTTGAAATTCGCTGACCATCTCGCTGATAATATCCGCCACCGGTTTCACTTCGTCAATCAGACCGGCCGTTTGACCGGCAAGGCCGACCGAGGCTTCCAGATCGCCGCCAAAATACAGGTCAAGAATATTGGTGAACGTGTCGGGCGGCATCAGCCCTTCTTCGTGAATTTTATGCGTGCGCTCCGTGCGCAACGCGCGAATGCACGGGCTGGCTTTTTTATTCAGCACATAAGTGCCGGTGGTCGGCGCATCAATAATGGCGTTTTTATAATTATCATGCACCGGACTTTCCGCTGAGGAGACAAAACGCGTGCCCATTTGCACGGCTTCCGCGCCCAGCGCAAAGGCCGCCGCCATGCCATGCCCGTCGCAAATGCCGCCTGCTGCGACGAGGGGCAGGTCAACCGCGGCGCGCACGGCTTGCAATAAAACCAATGTCGATACTTCTTCGGGGTTTTTAAAGCCGCCGCCTTCGCCGCCTTCAACCACCAGCCCGTCCACACCGGCATCGGCGCAGCGAATGGCGGCCTCAACCGTTGGCACGGCGTGATAGACGGTGATGCCTGCTTGCTTTAACGGGTCGACATATTTGGCCGGTGATCCGGCTGAGGTGGTGACGAATTTAACGCCGCTGGCGCAAATCCAATTCATCATCTCATCATCTTTTAAAAACAATATCGGCAGATTGACGCCAAATGGGGCGTCGGTGAGCGTGAACATTTTTTCAATTTCGGCTTTACAAATATCGGTCTCGCCCGATGAGGTTTCGATAATGCCGAGGCCACCGGCATCGCATACGGCGCTGGCCAGTTGCGAGCGGGCAATCCACCCCATTGGGGCTTGCACGATGGGATATTTGGCACCCGTATGGGCGAGAAAGCGATTGCTCATAAGTCCGTCTCCTTTGATTGCGGAAAGGCTAGCCAATTTGGCGCGGCTCTTAAAGGGGCAATATGCACCTATAAAATGGCGCGCGAGATAAACAGAAATACGCCGAAAACCGTGAGTATCAGCGCCGCCAAATCGGCCCATTTTATCGGCGGGGTCGGCAATTCATCGAGTAAATAGGGGCCGAAAACCACCAAGGGCACAAACACCAATAATTGCCCTATCTCAATGCCGATGTTAAAGGCGAATAAAGCCCCGACCATATTATCGGGCGGCAGGCCGATATCGCTCAGCAATCCGGCAAAGCCAAAGCCATGTATCAAACCAAATGCCAGCGTCATAAGCGGTGCCAGTTTCAGCGCATCACCATCGCTGCGAATGACCAGCCCATAAGCCAGACAGAATAACATTAGCCCGGCCCAAGCCCCCAATCCAAAATCAGGGCCAAAATCAGAACCGAAACCGCTTGGCGTGAAGGCGGTGACAAAGGAGAGGATGAAAAACAGCAATGCCGCCGCCATGCCGGCCCTGGGCATCAGGCCATTGCGCGCCAAAATGCGTTCGGCTGCCACCAGCGCAATGGAAAAGCCGATAAGCGCCTCAACCACTT
>JAQWZC010000086.1 GCA_029253645.1 Alphaproteobacteria bacterium
CCGCTCAAGGCCATAATCGCGCGCCGCCTCAAAGCAAAACTCTGCCGCGCCCATCGCACCCCAGCTAATGCCATAGCGCGCGCGGTTGAGGCAGGAAAACGGCCCCTTCAGACCCTCCACCTCAGGCAGCATATTTTCTTCCGGCACAAACACATCTTCCATCATAATCATGCCGGTAATGGAGGCGCGCAAAGACAGCTTGTTTTCAATCTTCGGCGCACTCAGCCCCTTCATGCCTTTTTCAAGAATGAAGCCCTTAATCTTATTATCGTGTTCGGCTGACTTGGCCCAAACGACGAACACATCGGCAATCGGCGCATTGGAAATCCACGTCTTCGAGCCATTGACCATAAAGCCGCCATCGACTTTTTTGGCATTGGTTCGCATGCCTGCCGGGTCAGAACCGGCATCGGGTTCGGTCAGGCCGAAGCAGCCGATATATTCGCCGCTCGACAGTTTGGGCAGATATTTTTGCTTCTGCTCTTCAGAGCCGAATGTGTTGATGGGGTGCATCACCAAAGATGATTGCACCGACATCATGGAGCGATAGCCGCTATCCACAGCTTCGACTTCACGCGCCACCAAACCGTAAGACACGTAAGAAGCCCCTGCCCCGCCATATTCCGGCTTAATGGTCACACCCAATAAGCCTTGCGCGCCCATCTCGGTAAAGATTTCCGGTGCCAATGTCTCATTGACAAACATGTCAGTTACACGCGGCAGCAAGCTCTCGCGGGCATAGGCGCGCGCGCTATCGGCAATCATGCGTTCTTCTTCCGTTAATTGCTCAGACAGCAGAAACGGGTCTTCAGCGTTGAATTTTCCAATTTTTTCCATGTCGCAACCTAACGCAAATTTCAGTGGGGCCAAAAAAGAAAAACCCGCATGCAACACAATGGCGCATGCGGGTTTTCCCTCCAGAAAGGATTTACTTCTTGATAATGCTCGCCAGCATTTTGCGTGTGCTCTCACCATAAGGCGGACGCAGCGCACCGGCAGCAAATTCAAATGGCGACTGACGGAAAATGGTTTTGGCGTGGCTGAAATTAATAAAGCCCTCAAACCCATGATACGCGCCCGTGCCTGACGGGCCAACGCCACCAAATGGCGCGTCGTCTTGCATTATGTGGGTAATCACGTCATTCACCGTCACGCCACCTGATGTGGTCGAATTGATGACGCGCTTTTCTTCGCCCTTATCATTACCGAAATAATACAGACCCAACGGACGGTCATGGTCATTCACATAACCAATCGCTTCATCCGTCGTTTTGTAAGATTTCACCGGCAAAATCGGGCCGAAAATTTCTTCCTGCATCACTTTCATGTCTTCGCCCGGCTCAACCACAATGGTCGGCGGAATTTTATGATGCGGCTGTTGCGAGAAGTCTTCATTGGCCGGATTGATTTCAACAATTTTGGCACCCTTCTCACGCGCATCATCCAAATAGCCTTGCAGGCGGTCATAATGGCGCTGGTTGACGACAGATGTGTAATCCGGATTGTCTTTCAGTGTCGGGAACATGGCTTCCACCGAGGCTGAGGCCTCAGCGACAAACTCATCAACCTTGCCTTCCGGCACCATGACATAGTCAGGGGCGAGGCAAATTTGACCGGCATTCAGTGTTTTACCGGTCATCACGCGGGCTGCGGTTTTTTTGAAGTCGGCACTGTCAGAGACAATCACCGGCGACTTGCCGCCCAATTCCAAAGTGACCGGCGTCAGATTTTCCGCTGCGGCGCGCATAATATGCGAAGCAATCGGCGTCGCACCGGTAAACAGCAAATGGTCAAATGGCTGTTTGGCGAAAGAGGCACCGGTTTCAGGGCCACCCAAAGCAACTGCGACATCGCTTTCATCGAAATATTTCTCGCAAAGCTCTTTGGTCAAAATCGAGCTGTGCACGGTAAATTCGGACGGCTTGATGATGGTGCGGTTACCGGCTGCGAAAATCGAACCCATTGGGCCAAAGCACAGATTGAACGGGAAATTCCACGGCACAACATTGCCGACACAACCCAGCGGCTGATATTCAACCCGCGTGCTGGCACCCAGCAAACCGAGCGGGAACATAGAATGACGTTTGGACGGCTTCATCCATTTTTTGACGTTTTTCTTGGCATATTTCAGCGCGCCCAATGTGCCGCCGACATCGGTGGCCAATGTGCCCTCAGGGCTGCGATTGCCGAAATCGGCCATCAGCGCGTCAACCATGGCATCGCCATTATCAACCAAAAGCGCAATGGTGCGGTCAATCAGGTCAATGCGGCGCGCCGCCGTCATTGGCCCTTCCGCAATATGTGCGGCTTTTTGCATATCCACCAAACGGCGAATATCTTGTTCAGGTGTTTCCGGTAATTCCGGCATGTTTTCTGCTGCGCTCATGGCTAACTCCCTCTTAAATTTGATCAGAGTTAATCAGATAATGTCGCACTTGCCAATAGCCGCCATCTCATTAAGGTGTTGGGCAAACAGTGACACGGAATGATTGAGGGAAATGAGTATGTCCGATATTTTGGAAAGCGAATTAAGCGAGGACGGTGTCTTAACGCTTCGCATGAACCGACCCGAGGTTTTAAACAGCCTGAATAGCGATATTGTTTTCGCGCTTATTGACGCGCTGGGCGATGCCGCCACGAATGATAATGTGCGCGCCATTGTGCTGACCGGCAATGGCCGCGGCTTTTGCGCCGGTGCTGACCTTGCGGGCGGTAATTGGCCAAGCGAGGACGGCATGTCGCCGGGCGATATTACCGCCAATTCTATGGAAATCGGTTTTAACCCGCTGGTGCGTGCCGTTGTTGATAGCCCCAAACCCGTTATTACCGCGATTAACGGCATTGCCGCAGGCGGCGGTGTCGGCTTGGCTTTGTCGGGCGATTTGGTGCTGGCGGCGGAAAGCGCGAAATTCCGTCTCGTCTTCGCGCCGCAATTGGGCATTATCCCCGATGTCGGCGCAAGCTGGCTGGTGCCCAATCTGGTAGGCCGCGCCCGCGCCAATGGCATGGCTCTGCTGGGCGACAGCCTGCCCGCCGATAAGGCGCTGGAATGGGGCATGGTCTGGGAAGTGCATCCGGATGACCAGCTTGTCGCCAAGGCGCAAGAATATGCTGCGCGCATGGCGCAAGGCTCCATCACCGGCATGAAGGCGACCGTGCGCGCCCATGATAAAGCCATGCTGCAATCGATTCATGACCAGCTTGATTTTGAAAAAGAAGAGCAACGTCATTACACCAATCAACCGGTTTTTTTTGAGGGCGTGAAAGCCTTTATCGAAAAACGCAAACCGAATTTCCGCGATATTGAAGCCGAGCAAATGAAGTCGGCGCGCGGCGAAAAGTGAGAGAAACCCATGAACTTTGAATATGATTTACTGAAACTCGATATTGAAAACAATATCGCCACCTTGACCTTTAATGACCCTGACAGCCTGAACGCGATGAGCGGGCCGATGCTGGCCTCTATGGATTTGGCACTCGACGAGATTGAGAAGGCTGATAATGGTGTGCGCGCGCTTATCGTGACCGGTGCCGGTCGCGGTTTTTGCGCCGGTGCCAATGTCGCCCGCATGGATGGCGAAGGCGATGCCGCGAAAAGCAATCGTCCGCCGGATGCCGGTGAAGGGCTGGAAAAAGTCTATCACCCGCTGCTGCGCCGTTTCCGCAATCTGCACTGCCCGATTGTGTCTGCCGTGAACGGCCCGTGCGCCGGTGTCGGCATGAGCTTTGCGTTGATGGCCGATATGGTTGTCGCCAATGAGAGCGCCTTCTTCTTGCAAGCCTTCCGCCGCATCGGTCTGGTGCCTGATGGCGGCGCGACCTATTTACTGCCGCGCCTAGTCGGCATGGCACGGGCGCGTGAACTGACGATTATGGGCGACCGCCTACCCTCCAAAACTGCGTTGGAATGGGGTCTTATCAATCGCGTTGTCGCTGATGACGCGTTGCTTGATGAAGCCGGAGCACTGGCCGGGGAATTGGCCAAAGGCCCTCATTCGCTGAAACTCATCCGCAATCTTTTGTGGGAGAGCGTCGATAGCAAATATGAAGAACAGCTGAATAATGAGCGGCAAGCCCAGCGCACCGCCGGTCGCACAGCCGACTTCAAAGAGGGTGTCACCGCGTTTAATGAAAAACGCGATGCCGAATTTACCGGAAACTAGTCGAGGCCCAGCTTCGACAAGACCAATTGATTGACGGCTTGCGGGTTGGCTTTGCCTCCCGTGGCCTGCATCACTTGACCGACAAACCAACCGGCCATTTTTGGCCGCTCTTTGGCTTGCGCGACTTTGTCCGGATTGGCGGCAATCACCTCGTCAACGGCGGCTTCAATCGCGCCCGTATCGGTGACCTGCTTTAAGCCTTTTTCCTCAATAATCACGGCCGGATCTTTGCCTTGGTCGGGGCCGTCTTCAAACATCAGCTCGAAGACCTCTTTAGCCGAGCGGCCCGACACTGTGTCATCGGCAATCAAGCCGACAAGCTGGCCGACTTGCGCGGCGGAAACCGGACTGTCGCCAATATCGAGATCGGCCTTATTCAAACCGGCAAAGACTGAGCCAATGACCATATTGGCCACGGCTTTCGGGTCTTGACCTTCGGCGGCGGCCTCGAAGAAGGCGGCGTTCTCAGCCTCGCCCACCAGCACACCGGCATCATAAGGCGTCAGGCCATAATCATTGATGAAACGGGCCTTTTTATCATCCGGCAGTTCCGGCAAATCCTTGGCAATCTCATCGACAAATTCTTGGGTAAACTCAAGCGGCAGCAAATCCGGGTCGGGGAAATAGCGATAATCATGCGCCTCTTCTTTGGAGCGCATGGCGCGTGTCTCGCCCGATTTCGGGTCGAATAAACGGGTTTGCTGTTCCACCGTGCCGCCATCTTCAATCAGGTCAACTTGGCGGCGCGCCTCATATTCAATGGCTTGGCCGATAAAGCGAATGGAGTTGACGTTTTTAATCTCGCAGCGCGTGCCAAGCGGGTCGCCCGGTTTACGCACCGAAACATTAACGTCAGCACGCAGACTGCCCTGCTCCATATTGCCGTCGCATGTGCCGAGATAGCGCAAAATGGCGCGCAGTTTTTTGACATAGGCTTGCGCCTCAGCCGCCGAGCGCATATCGGGGTCGGAAACAATTTCCATCAAGGCCACGCCCGAGCGGTTTAAATCGACATAGCTCATATTCGGGTGCTGGTCGTGCAGCGACTTACCTGCATCTTGCTCAAGATGCAGCCGCTCAATGCCAATTTCTTTCACTTCGCCATCGGCAAGGTCAATCTCAATCGCGCCCGTGCCGACAATCGGCTGCTGGAATTGCGAAATTTGATAGCCCTGCGGCAGGTCGGGATAGAAATAATTTTTGCGGTCAAACACTGAATAATTATTGATTTGCGCCTTCAGACCCAATCCGGTGCGCACGGCCTGCTCGACGCAAAACCAGTTAATCACCGGCAACATACCCGGCATGGCGGCATCCACCAAAGAGACTTGCGCGTTTGGTTCCGCCCCAAACTCGGTTGAGGCACCGGAAAATAATTTGGCATTGGAGTCGATTTGAGCATGCACTTCCAAGCCCAAAACGATTTCCCAATCGCCGGTCGCGCCGGAAATGAGGTTGTTCTTCTCAGCCATTATGCACTCCACCAATCTTGCGGTTGCGCGTCAAATCCGGTCGCCTCTTCCAACACGGCGGCGGTGCGCAATAATTCTTCTTCGCCAAATGCCTTGCCGATAAGCTGAAGCCCCAGCGGTAGGCCGCTTGCATCCAAACCGGCAGGCACGGAAATGCCCGGCAATCCGGCGAGGTTCACCGTTACGGTAAACACATCATTCAAATACATCTCGAGCGGGTCTTCGACATTTTTGCCAAGCTCAAAAGCGGCGGATGGCGTGGTCGGCGTCAGCAGCACATCGCATTTTTCATAAGCCTTGGTAAAATCCTCGGCAATCAGGCGGCGCACTTGCAGAGCTTTGACATAATAGGCGTCATAATAACCGGCGGATAAGGCATAAGTGCCAATCATCACGCGGCGCTTCACCTCATCACCAAAACCGGCGGCGCGGGTTTGCGCATACATATCGTCAATATCGACGCCTTGCTGGCGCGCGCCATAACGTACACCATCATAACGCGCGAGATTGGACGAGGCCTCGGCGGGCGCGATAATATAATAGGCGGGCAGCGCATATTTGGTATGCGGCAGCGAGACATCGACAATCTCCGCCCCCGCCGCTTTCAGCCATTCAATGCCCTGCTGCCACAGCTTCTCAATTTCGGCGGGCATATTATCAACGCGATATTCTTGCGGAATACCGACGCGCAGCCCTTTTATATTGCCGGTCAGCGCCGCTTCATAATCGGGCACATCGCGCTCAACGCTGGTTGTGTCGCGCTTATCGAAAGAGGCCATGCTGTTCAGCATCATCGCCGCATCGCGCACCGTATGGGTAATCGGCCCGGCTTGGTCGAGCGATGAGGCGAAAGCCACAATGCCCCAGCGCGAGCAGCGCCCATAAGTCGGCTTCAGCCCCACTGTGCCGGTAAAGGCGGCGGGCTGGCGAATGGAGCCGCCCGTATCGGTTGCCGTGGCGGCAATGCCGAGGCGTGCCGCAACCGCCGCAGATGAGCCGCCGGACGAGCCGCCGGGCACGAGTTGCGTGTCGCCGGTTTTCCAGGGATTGACCACCGGCCCGAAGCGCGAAGTCTCATTTGACGACCCCATAGCAAACTCGTCATTATTCAGCTTGCCGAGCATCACCGCGCCATCGGCCCAGAGATTTTGCGTCACCGTGCTTTCATAAGGCGGGGTGAAATCGCCGAGAATATTTGAACACGCCGTGGTGCGCACATCCTTGGTGCAGAATAAATCCTTCACGCCAATCGGCAGGCCCTCAAGCGGGCGCGCCTCACCGGCGGCGATTTTGGCATCACTTGCCGCCGCCATATCCAGCGCTTTTTCGGGCGTCTCCAGCACATAGGCGTTGAGCGCAGCCGAAGCGGCGACGCGGTCAATATGCGCTTGCGTCAATTCAACGGCGGAGAATTCTTTTTTGGCCAGCCCGTCGCGGGCATCGGCCAGATTGAGTTGGGTTAAATCAGTCATTATTCAACCACCTTCGGCACGGCGAAATAGGCATCGTCTTTTTCCGGTGCATTGGCCAGCACATCTTCCGCATAACCGCCATCGGTCACCACATCTTCGCGGCCACGGATTTTTGCATCCACCGCGCTGGTCAGCGGCTTGACCCCATCCGTGTCCAACTCAGAAAGCTGTTCGACAAAGCCGATAATCGCGCTTAATTCTTTGGCCAAGGCAGGCACTTCGTCATCTGTCACCCCGATACGGGCCAGATTGGCGATGCGGCGCACCATTTTTTCATCTACTGACATTTAATCGCCTTTGATTGCAGGCCCCTTTAGCAAGGCCGCTTTTCGTGAAGTTGGCCGGAAACTAGCAAAGCCCGCGCATAGGCGCAATATGACTTTCCCCGAAAGCCGTGCTATTAAAACGCCATGCAGATAATTGACACCCCCGCCGCGCTGATTGACATGTTGGAACGCGGCCACCGCCTGATGGGGCTGGATTTGGGCAGCAAAACCATCGGCCTCGCTTTGGGCGATAGCGACCATAAAATCGCCACGCCCTTTGACACGATACGACGCAAAAAATTCGGCATTGATGCGGCGGCTCTGGCCGCGATTATCAGCGCCGAAAATATTGGCGGGCTGGTGCTTGGCCTGCCGCTCAATATGGATGGCAGCGAAGGCCCGCGTGTGCAGGCCACCCGCGCCTTTATCCGCAATCTTGAAAATCTGCCCGACTTCCCCGCTCTGCCCGTGCTGTTATGGGATGAACGGCTGTCCACCGCCGCCGTTGAGCGCACCTTGCTGGAGGCCGATACCAGCCGCGCCAAACGCGCCGAGGTTATCGACAAAATGGCCGCCGCTTTTATCCTGCAAGGCGCGATAGACGCCTATTACGGGGTCTAGTTTTAATCACCGTCTTTTTGTGTTATTATTTGGTTAATAAAAACAAAAAAGAGAGACGGAATCATGCCTCACGCACAATCTGTTCTAACCGCCTTTGCGGCCCTTGCAACCTGCCTCATATTGTCAGCCTGTGGCGGCGGGGGAAGCTCAAACTCCGGCGGGTCAGGTATCAATGATTTTGCGCGCGTCACCTCAGCCGATTTAATGAAAGCACCAAATAGCGCAAAGTCGAGTAATGAAAATGCGACGGCTGCGCTTATCGGTATTTTTCGGAATAACAGTCATTTTTGCCTCAAGGACGCTTCAGGCGCGCCCCTATGCCGGTGCGGGGCTGTCGGCCTTGTGGCGGAAAACAGACCGCTTGATTATCGGTTTTCATTTGCAAGACGCATTGAAAATCGGTGGTGATGTGACCGAGATGCCGTGTCATGTCGGCTTCCGCCGCGCTTTTCATTGTGGCACGGGCCTGCCCGGGCGCGATGCGCGACCCTATTTGCGGTAATCAAATGTAGCAACCTATGGCACACTCAATCTGCG
>JAQWZC010000122.1 GCA_029253645.1 Alphaproteobacteria bacterium
GCAAGCCAAAACCAATGCGCCCTGCATCATCTTTATCGATGAAATTGATGCGGTCGGTCGCCATCGTGGTGCCGGTCTGGGCGGCGGTAATGATGAGCGCGAACAAACGCTCAATCAACTGCTGGTTGAGATGGATGGCTTTGAAGCCAATGAAAGCATTATTCTGATTGCCGCCACTAACCGTCCTGATGTGCTGGACCCGGCGCTGCTGCGCCCGGGCCGTTTTGACCGTCAGGTTGTTGTGCCCAATCCGGATATTATTGGCCGCGAGAAAATCCTCAAAGTGCATATGAAGAAAACGCCTTTGGCGACCGATGTCGATACGCGCACCATTGCGCGCGGCACGCCCGGTTTTTCGGGCGCGGATTTGGCCAATCTGGTCAATGAAGCCGCTTTGCTGGCGGCGCGTCGTGCCAAACGTTTGGTGTCCATGCAAGAATTTGAAGATGCCAAAGATAAGGTGATGATGGGCGCGGAGCGTCGTTCCATGGTGATGTCTGAGGATGAAAAACGTCTGACGGCTTATCATGAAGGCGGTCACGCGCTGGTCGCGCTGAATATGGAAGCCTCAGATCCGGTGCATAAAGCCACCATTATCCCGCGCGGTCGTGCGCTGGGCATGGTCATGCGCTTGCCTGAGCGCGACCAAGTATCGGTGACACGCGGCAAGATGAAAGCCGATTTGGCCGTTGCTATGGGTGGACGGATTGCTGAGGAGTTGATTTTCGGTGACGAAAAAGTGACCTCGGGCGCCTCGTCTGACATTCAAATGGCCACCAATATGGCCAAAGCTATGGTGACCCAATATGGCATGAGCGAAGAGCTTGGCCCGCTGGCCTATGGCGAGAATGAGCAAGAGGTTTTTCTCGGCCATTCGGTCGCGCAAAAGCAAAACATGTCTGAAGAAACGCAGCGGCGCATTGATGCCGAAGTGCGTAAGCTGGTGGAAGAGGGCTATGAAATGGCCCGCAAAATTTGCAGCGAGAAAATGGAAGATTTGCACACAATTGCCAAAGGCTTGCTGGAATTTGAAACCCTGAGCGGTGACGAAATTATCGGCCTGCTGAAAGGCGAGATGCCGCACCGTCCTGAAGATGATAATAAGCCGCAAAGCGGCGGTCCGGCTTCGCCCTTCCCGACAACCGGCTCGGCCGGTGTCGGCGGCGCAGAACCGCAAGGCACGTAAATCAAGTGACGCGCGGTTAATGGCGCAGATTTTCGGAATACTCAATATCACCGCCGACAGTTTTTCTGACGGCGGTGATTTTTTATCGCCTGATAAGGCGCTGGCGCAGGCGCAAAAATTGCTTGCTGATGGCGCGCATGTTTTGGATGTCGGCCCGGCCTCCAGTCACCCCGATGCGGGCGACGTGCTCCCGCATATTGAGATTGAACGTTTGCAAAACATATGGGCGGCGCTCAAAAAATTGGGCGCGCCGTTAAGCGTTGATAGTTTTCAGCCCGAAACCCAACGTTGGGCTATGGCGCAGGGCGCGGATTGGCTGAATGATATTAACGGCTTTGCCGACCTGTCGATTTGTGACGAACTGGCCGATTATGACGGCAGGCTGGTTTTAATGCATGCCATTCAGGCCAAGGGTATTGCGACCCGCCAAGACGCGCCGCAAGGCGATATTTGGGCGCATATTTTCAAGTTCTTTGAAGCGCGGCTTAAGGCTTTGGACAAGGCCGGTGTGGCACGAGACAAAATCACCCTCGACCCGGGCATGGGGTTTTTCCTCGGCAATCAGCCCGAAACCTCTTTGGCGGTGCTGGCCGGATTGGCGCGGTTAAAGGCAGAATTTGGCTTGCCCGTGTTGGTTTGTGTGTCGCGCAAAAGTTTTCTCCGCGCGCTGGCGGGCGTCAGTATTGAGGAAAGTGGGCCAATATCGCTGGCGGCGGAAGTGATGGCGCTGGCGCAGGGGGTCGATTTTATCCGCACCCATGACGCCAAGCCCTTGGCGCAGGCCATTCATCTGCGAAGCACAATGGGCACATATCTCTAAAAAGTAATAAACTGCAACAGCTTGTGATTTGCTCTGTGACGCCGGTTCTTGCGAAAAAAGAGCATGATTAGAAAATATTTCGGAACAGACGGCATTCGTGGCCGCGTTAATGGCGAGACAATGACTGCCGATACAGCCTTGCGCTTGGGTATGGCGGCGGGGCGTTATTTTCGCCGTGGCGAACATCGCCATCGCGTCGTTATCGGTAAGGACACGCGGCTTTCCGGCTATATGATTGAGCCTGCATTGGTGGCCGGTTTCACCTCTATGGGCATGGATGTATTTCTGTTCGGCCCGATACCGACCCCCGCCGTGGCGTTTCTGACGCGCTCTTTGCGGGCGGATATTGGCGTGATGATTTCCGCCTCGCATAATGCCTTTGAGGATAATGGCATTAAGCTGTTCGGCCCTGACGGTTTTAAGCTGTCGGATAATATCGAATATGAAATTGAGCAAATGATGGACGCGCCGACCTCTGATTTGGTGCCTTCGGCCGAGCTGGGCCGCGCCAAGCGGATTGATGACAGCCAGTCGCGCTATATTGAATTTGCCAAGCGCACTTTCCCGCGCGAGCTGACGCTGGACGGCATTAAGCTGGTTGTCGATTGCGCCAATGGGGCGGCCTATAAGGTTGCGCCCACCGCTTTGTGGGAATTGGGGGCGGAAGTCGTCTCGGTGGGTGTGGAACCTGATGGCTTTAACATTAATAGGGAATGTGGCTCGACCAATACACAAACGCTGGCCGATAAGGTGCGCGCTGAAAAAGCCGATATTGGCATTGCGCTGGATGGCGATGCCGACCGGCTGATTATTTGCGATGAAAATGGCGAGATGATTGATGGCGACCAGCTTATGGGGCTGATTGCCGGTGACTGGCAACGCCGCGGATTACTGAGCGCGCCGGGCATTGTCGCGACCGTCATGTCAAATCTTGGGCTGGAGCGTTATTTGCAAGGTAGCGGGCTGAGCCTCGCGCGCACGCAAGTCGGTGACCGCTATGTG
>JAQWZC010000112.1 GCA_029253645.1 Alphaproteobacteria bacterium
GCGAACCGCGCCGAGAATCACCGGGCTGAGACCTGTCGCGATTAAAAATGTTGAGTATTGTCGTCCGTAAATCTGGCCATAGGCATGCATGCCAAAATATCTGGCGATGAGATAGCCAATCAAATCCACTTCAGCGCCGACCGAAAATCCAATGACGAAGGCCGCCGGCACAGCGACCACCGTGCCAAAAACCGCCAAAGCCAAAACACCGCAAATACAGGCAAAGAGAATGGCAATGGCCACATGCGGTGCAAATATGCGGTCCACAGCAAAACCCACCAATAGACGGCCCAGAACAACGGCGATACCAATCACGCCTGCAACCTTGACCGCCTCACTTGTTGTGAAGCCGATATCGAGCAAAATGGGGACAAAATGTATCATCAACCCGCCAAGCCCTAAGGATAGGCAAAATATCGCGGCCATAATCAGCCAATAGCTGGCGCTGGCCTTGGCGGCTTTAAAGCCTTCCCGCGCCGCCTGCACGTCGATATGTTCCGACGCCTTGGCACTTTTGAGACGGGCCAAGACAATAATAATCACCGTCCCAACAAGCAGAGTAAACAAAGCCATAGCATAATAAGCCCCGCGCCAGCCAAACGCATCAATGGCGCTACTGATTAAACTTGGCCCAAATGTGGCTGCCGCACCGGCGCCCGAAAGCGCAACGCCAAGCGCAAGACCGCGCTGTTTGGTGAACACACTATTGATGGCGCGCGTGTAAGCCAGAGGGGACGACGCACTGCCAAGTATGGCTTGCAGCATTGCCAGCATAACAAAACTGGCGATGGACTGCACGAACAAGCCGAGCATCACGTAGGCCAAAGATAGACCGAGCAAAGAAATCATCACAGGCGTTATGAGGCCGTAGCGGTCCACGATTGAACCGATGAACGGTAACACGGCGGCCAGCGCCAGGGTCGAGCCTAAAATGCCAAGAGACGCCTGCGCCCGCGTCCATCCGAACTCAGCCGTCCAGGCCTCAATGAATAATCCTTGCGTGTAAAAGGGCAGCGCGGAAACGCCGACACCAATTCCGACGGCGCACACCAGCACTAAAAGCCAATGACGGGAAAACTCACTTCTGATGTTTTGGTCGGCTAGTTTGTTGATACCTTGAATGCTCATTCACTCTACCTCTTGATAACTTTGTTCGAGATGACCCCGATTTGGTCAATTTCCAGCTCGACAATATCGCCATCATTTAGAAAGCGAAGATGCTCCAAACCGCAGCCAAGGCCGACCGTACCGGAGCCGATGACCTCTCCGGGGTGAAGGGTCTCGCCCATGCTGATATGCGCAATCATGTCTGAGAACTTCCAGTGAATTGTGCTGCTATTATTATCGCACCAGGTCTCGCCATTGACCCGCGCCTGCATGCGCAAATTATAAGGGTCAGTAAGCTCATCTTTTGTGACGATAACCGGCCCTAGAATAATGGAATCGTCGAAATCCTTGCCTTTGGCCGGGCCGAGCATGCCCTGAGATTCGAGCATTTGCGCGTCTCGTGCGGAGAAATCATTAAAAATTGTGTAGCCAAATATATGCTCATGCGCCTTGTCTTTGCTGATGTCTTGGCCCTTTTTGCCGATAATGCAGGCCATTTCCAATTCAAAATCCATTATCTGGGAATAGGCCGGCCAAGCAATTTCCTTGCCGGTTGGGGCGACAGAAAACCGGTTGGCTTTATAGTAAATCGGCTGCTGATACCAAACCTCGGGGACTGCAAATCGGCCACTCGCGCGCAATTCTTCTTCCGCTTTCACCGGGTCGTCCGCCGCCATAGCCCCGACTTTAACGGCGCTCTCAAAGGCATTTTTCAAGTGCTTTTCAAAACCCAAGCAGTCGCGGATTTGAACCGGTAATGGGAGGGGTGCCAGCCAGTTTATCCGGTCAGAGTCTATGATGGCCGGGCTGGAGGCAAGCACGGCATAGGCAAGGTCAAGGGCAGGCTGGCCCGCCTCGATAAAATCTTGCATGGAGGAAAAGGCAGGCTCGTCAGGCACCGTGGTACTCAGATTAACCACACCCGCCTGCGTCAGAGCACCTAAATATTGAGAACCTTGCAGTTCAAATGTCAGTAATTTCATCTTTATATCTTTCTATGCTTTGAGGCGCGGCCCCCACGCGGAAGGCTGCCCGGCACCCGTTTCATGCTTTGGCCACCCGGCCTATTCATGTTGACTTCACGTCAAACAATATACTATAAATGACCGTCGGTCATTATTAAATTATGTTTTTCTATCGACCGGCTCTCGAAACTTTCAAAAATGAGGAGTTAGACACAATGTCTGTTTATATTATCGCCCGGTTCAAAATTCATGACCGCAGTGAATATGATACCTATTCAGCCGGCTTCTCAGATGTTTTTCAGCAATTTGACGGCAAGATGTTGAGCGTTGACGAGGACCCTATGGTGTTGGCCGGTGCGTGGGAGGATACAAGGTCGGTCATTATTGAATTCCCATCGCAGGAATCTGCTTTGGCGTGGATGAATTCTGATGAATATCAAGCCATCGCCAAACACCGCGAGGCCGGAAGCACGGCAAACTCTATCCTGGTTAAATCTCTAGATGCTTAACGCCCTTTTATTTACCGGCAGTCTTCACCCAATCAATAACCATATCGGCGAATAATTCCGGTTGATCGGCCCATGAGCTGTGCCCCGCTTCAGGCAAAATTTTGATTTTGCTTTGCGGCAAGGCTGCGTGCAGATGCTCGGCATTGCTGGGGTGAAACAAAACATCCAGCTCGCCCCAGAAAACCAAGGTCGGTATGTCGATTTCTTTCACGCGAACAGACAGTTCCTTTGCT
>JAQWZC010000142.1 GCA_029253645.1 Alphaproteobacteria bacterium
ACCATCATAAGTGTCGCGAAAATCAACCGTGTCGCTATCAAGGTCTTGCAACAACAGACCGGCAATCTCGGTCATGCGCGCCTCGGTGTAACGCATGGCGGCGGCGTTATCACCATCCACATTGCCGAAATTGCCCTGCCCATCCACCAGCGGATAGCGCACTGCAAAATCTTGCGCCAGACGCACCAAAGCATCATAGACGGCTTGGTCGCCATGCGGATGATAGCGGCCGATAACATCGCCGACAACGCGGGCCGATTTCTTAAACCCCTGCTCAGGGTCAAGGCGCAATTGGCGCATGGCAAACAGCAAGCGGCGATGCACGGGCTTCAGCCCGTCGCGCACGTCCGGTAAAGCGCGATTAGTAATGGTCGATAGCGCATAGGCCAGATAACGGCTTTCCAGCGCAGCCTTCAGGCTTACGGATTCTTCTTGGGGCAGGTCGTCAACATCGCTCATGGCTGAGTTATGCCAGATTCGCGCGCTTATCGCGCCAGCATATCCATAAATCTTTGCCGCGCCGCCGGCATTTTCATATCATTGGGCAAATAAACCCGTCGCTCTAAAAAATGGCCGGTCAATTCCATCGCCTTTTGCACATCCTCATCTGTCGCATCGGCAGACGGGTCGAGCAGGAATTGCGGCAGCACAAACATTTTATCGAGATAGGGCTGCGCCGCATCGCGGCTGACAGCCCGGCCCGAGCGCGGCGAGACATATTCCAATTGCTCAATCACGCCGGTGGCGGCACAGCAAGATAAATCCAAGCCAAAGCCGATTTCCTCCAGCAGCGCCATTTCAAAACGCGCCAGCAAGGCTGGCCATGTATCGGCGTCATCCATCGCCGCAACAACCAACATCAGCGTGTCGTAAAGGCGCGGATAGGCTTGCCGCTCTGGCGTTATTTGCATCAAGGCGCACAATGTCGTCAGTCCGGCCAAAGTCTTGGCGTCACTCATGGCCTCGGCAGAATGGGCGCGACCGGCATCAACCGTCATCGTGCCGAGATGCTCAGACAGGCGTGCGCGCCAAGTCGCCACCACCATATTGCCGGGTTGCAAAACCGGACGCATGCGACGGCTATTGCCGCCGCGCACCAAGCCGCCAAAGCGGCCATGCTCGCGTGAGAATACATCAATAATCGCGCTGCTTTCGCCGTGGGCGCGTGCCGCCAGAATAAGACCTTCGGCCTCCCACTGCATGGCTAAACCTTATAATCGAGACCCAGCATGCGATAACGCTCAGGGTCTTCCTGCCAATTTTTACGCACTTTCACAAAGGTGAATAAATGCACGCGGCGTTCAAACATTTCCTGTAATTCTTCCCGCGCCTGCGCGCCAATCTCTTTAATGGTTTGCCCGCCTTTGCCCAGCACAATGGCTTTTTGCGAGTCACGCTGCACATAAACAATTTGCTCAATCCGCACCGAGCCGTCTTTTTTATTTTCCCATTTTTCGGTTTCGACGGTCAGCGCATAGGGCAATTCCTGATGCAGGCGCAAAAATAATTTCTCGCGCATCACCTCAGACGCCAGCAGCAAAGACGGAATATCCGCCGCTTGGTCTTCCGGATAAAGCCACGGCCCTTCCGGCATGGAATTGGCCAGCGTATCTTTCAACCGCTCCAGCCCGTCGCCGGTCAGCGCGGAGATTAAGAACGTATCCTTAAAGGCCACGCGCTCATTAAGTTTTTGCACCAGCGCCAACAGGCTGTCATTACGGACCGCATCAATTTTATTAATGACCATCGAGGCCTGCTTTTTGCTGCTCGACAGGCCGTCCAGCATGATGTCGATTTCTTTTGTATCGGCCCGCGCCGCATCCAGCACGACAAGCACCTCATCAGCGTCATTCACGCCCATCCACGCCTCATTCACCATAGCGCGGTCAAAACGTTGCTTGGCGGCAAAAATGCCCGGCGTATCAACCAAAATAATCTGCGCTTGCCCGTGCATCACAACAGCGCGCAAGCGCATGCGTGTGGTTTGCGCTTTTTGCGTGACAATGGCCACTTTTTGCCCGACCAGCGCATTAGACAGCGTCGATTTACCGGCATTGGGCGGCCCGATAATGGCCACAAATCCGCATTTTTGACTCATTCACCATGTTCCTTTTTAAGCTGCGCCAACAGATCCGAAGCGGCTTTTTGCTCGGCTTTTTTACGCGATGGCCCTGCCCCTTGTGCCGTGCCGAGGGCGGTTTTGGCGGCGAGCAAAAAATGCGGCGCATGGGCCGCGCCGCTTTGCTCAATTATCTCATAGGTCGGAAAATCATGGCCGCGCTTGGCCAGATATTCCTGCAAGGCCGTTTTGCTATCAATCGGCACATCAGCCTGCTCATCAAGCAACCCCGCCCAATGCGCCACAATGACGGCATACGCCTTATCAAATCCGGCATCCAGAAACACCGCGCCCAATATCGCCTCACAGGCATCGGCCAAAATCGCGTCGGGCAGCGTGTTACGATTTTGAATACCGCTATCGGTTTTCAGCACCGCGCCGAGATTCCAGCCCTTGGCAATTTTGGCGCAGGTCTTGCCACTGACCAATTGACTGAGGCGGCGCGACAGCGCGCCCTCCGGCTCAGACGGATAGCGCGTCACCAAGGTTTGCGACATGGCGAGACCCAAAACGCGGTCACCCAAAAATTCCAATGCCTCATTATCATCATCAATATTCAAGCTGGCATGGCGCAAGGCGCGATGCAGCAAACTCATATCCGAAAAGCTGTGCCCTATCGTCTCTTGAAGCGTGTCCAACTCGGCCATTAATCCACCAAGTCAAACAGACGCGACAGGCGAATGGAAATCGGCCAGCGCCAAATTTCCCAGAACCGTGTGCGGTCATCGAAAGAGAAAAACAGGATTTGCGCCGGCCCGACAAGATTTTCATGCGGCACAAAACCGACATAGCGCACAAAGCGGCTATCGGTCGAATTATCGCGATTGTCGCCCATCATGAAATAATGCCCGTCCGGCACTTCATAAATGCCGGTATTATCGGCCGGGCTGTCATCCATTTGGTCGAGCGTGATGTAAGAACGCCCATCGGGCAGCGTCTCACGATAACGCCGAATTTCCACTGGCGGGGCATTGCGGCGCAAGTCTTCAAAATCAGTCAAACGCTCGCGCTTTAACGGCGCGCCATTGAGCCATACCACGCCCTTTTTAATCTGAATTTTATCGCCGGGCAGGCCAATCACCCGCTTGATGAAATCCGTGCGCCCGTCTGATGGCAGTTTAAACACCACCACATCGCCACGTGCCGGTCCGGCGTCGGAGCTACGCCCGCTAAATAGCGGCGGGCTGAACGGGAAGCTGTGCTTGGAATAGCCATAGCTGAATTTGCTGACAAACAGAAAGTCACCAATTAACAAGGTCGGCTTCATGGAGCTGGAGGGAATGTTAAAAGGCTGGAAAAGCAACGAGCGAATAATCACCGCAATGATCGCAGCAATGATGAAAATCCGCAAATTTTCCTGCCATGTATCGCCATTTTTCTTGGCGTCTTTCATCGGCGTTTTGATATCCTCAGCCATCAGCCCTGCCCCTCTTGCGGCACCGCCGAGATAATGACAATCGCTTGCGCGGTCGGAAAATCATCGGTGATGGTCAGGTCAATTTGCGCCTGCATACCCGCAGGCGTCATTTTCTCGAGCCGCGCCAATGCGCCATTGGTCAGCGTCATGGTCGGCTTGCCCGATGGCAGATTGGTGACGCCCATATCGCGCCAGAACACGCCTTGGCGCAAGCCCGTGCCCAGGGCTTTCGAGCAGGCTTCTTTGGCGGCGAAACGTTTGGCATAAGAGGCGGCGCGCAGCTTGCGCCGCTCCGAGCGTTTCTGTTCCATATCGGTAAACAGACGTTGCACAAAGCGGTCGCCAAAACGCGCCAGCGTTTTTTCAATGCGGCGAATGTCGATAATGTCATTGCCGATGCCGAGTATCATGAAGGCTCTCCGGCGCGCGCGTCGAGCATCAGGCCGCGCATTTTGGCAATCGCCTCTTCGAGACCGATGAAAATCGCTTCGCCAATCAGAAAATGGCCGATATTCAACTCAATAACTTGCGGAATGGCGGCAATCGGCGCGACCGTCTCAAAGCACAGGCCATGACCGGCATGAACCTCCAGCCCCAGCCCCGCCGCCAGCGCGGCTCCGGCTTTCAGCTTTTCCAGCTCGGCATCAAACGCCGCCGCGTCACCATCATGATGCGCGTGGCAATATGTGCCGGTATGCAATTCGATAATATCGGCGCCCAATTTGGCCGCCGCTTCAATTTGCGCCGCATCGGCATCAATAAACAAAGACACGCGAATCCCCGCCTCTTTGAGCGGGTCAATAATGCTTGGCAGATGATTGCCATGCGCCACCGCATCAAGGCCGCCCTCGGTTGTTACCTCTTGGCGTTTTTCCGGCACAATGCAGCAGGCATACGGCT
>JAQWZC010000039.1 GCA_029253645.1 Alphaproteobacteria bacterium
CCGCTTGCTGAAAACCGGCGAGGGGCCGGAGGGTATTGCGCTGGATGGGCAGGGTCGGATTTATACCGGCCTCACCAATGGCGATATTTTGCGCGGCAATTCTGACGGTCAATTTGACGTTATCGCCAATACGGGCGGGCGGCCCTTGGGGTTGGAGTGTGACGCTAGCGGCAATCTGATTATTGCCGATGCGTTTAAGGGGCTTTTGTCGCTGACGCCTGACGGCACGATAAATGTGCTGGCAACGCATTTTGACGGCGCGCGCATGATGTTTGTTGATGATTTGGCGATTGCCGATGATGGCAAGATTTACTTTTCCGATGCCTCGCGCCGTTATGAATATGGTCATGATATTGCCGAGGTATTTGAACTGCGCCCGACCGGAAGGCTGATTGTTTTTGACCCGAAGACCGGCGATATGGAATTGCTGCTCGATAATCTTTATTTCGCCAATGGGGTGGCAGTGTCGCCCGACGGTGACTTTGTGGTGGTCAATGAAACCCATAATCACCGCATTATGCGCTATTGGCTGGCCGGGCCAAAACGTGGCACGGCAGATGTGTTCGCCGATAATCTTCCGGCCTTTTTGGATAATATCACGCTGGCACCCGATGGCGGCTATTGGGTGGCGGGGGTCGCGCCGCGCACGGATGAGCTTGATGCTCTTTCCACGCGCCCGTTTTTACGCAAAGTCTTATGGCGGGTTATGACGCTGGGGATTGTTAATCCGGTGAATTTGCATAGCTATGCGATTAAGCTGAATGAGCGTGGTGTGCCCGTGCGGTCGCTGGAAGATGACAGCCAACATATCTTCATGATGACCAGTGTCATTGAAGAAAATGGCCAACTTTATCTCGGCAGTCTGATTAATGACGTTATTGGCGTAATTGACGCACAATAAAGGCAATTAAGGGCTAGACCGATGGCCCGCTTTTATATATTTTCGCGCTCAGTTGGGGTGTAGCCAAGTGGTAAGGCACCGGTTTTTGGTATCGGCATGCGTAGGTTCGAATCCTACCACCCCAGCCACTTTCAAAATGTTGACGCCAATGCGTTTCTTCAGCCTTTTGGCTGAAGGCCGAGCGCTTTCATATTATCATCGGTCAAGCGGTGCTGACCTTGCGCATAATTTTTGGCGTTTTGGGCATAAAAGGCGGCATTGAATAAATTGGCCGCGCCGCGGTCGCGGGTTTTGACCAGCTTGGCCGGGCTGCCCGCAATAATCGAATTATCAGGAAATTCACTGCCTTCCGTGACAATGGAATGACCGGCGACAATGCAATTATTGCCGATTTTGGCGCCGTCCATAATGGTCGCATTAATGCCGATAAGGCATTTATCGCCAATCGTGCAGCCGTGAATGGTGGCGTGATGGGTGATGGAGCAATCATCACCGATAAGGGTCGGGGTCGCGCCGCCGACATGTATCATGACAAAATCTTGGATGTTGGTGCGCGCGCCAATGTCTATGTGAAACATCTCGCTGCGCATCACCACATAAGGCCATACCGAGCTTTCGGGGCCGATGGAAATATGCCCGAATAAAAACGCGCTTTCATGCACCCAAGCAGTGTCGTCAATATTAATCACGTCATTATTTTTTGAGCCGCTCATCGGTTTCTCCGGTTTATCGCAATGATTGAAACGAAACGATAAGGCGACCGCAGACGGAAAGAAAGACAAAAGCCGCAAACAGTAAAGCCAGCGGTGCGAAATTTTGCGGATAGAGTAGGGCGGCGATGAAGAATAAAATTGTCTCCGTGCCCTCGGCCAAACCGGCGAGATAGTAAAAGCCTTTTTTGCCCTGCGCCTCGCTCACCGTGCCGCGCTTTTCGGCCTGAATGGCGAAGGCCAGAAACACCGTCATCGACATGGCAAAGCTCGACAGCAAAAGGGCGGCGGCAAAGGCGTTACGCATATCATGGAGGATAAAGGCCAGCGGCAATATCGCCCATAATATGAAGTCGGACACAATATCAAGATAGGCCCCCAAATCGCTCGCGGCGGTTTGGCGGGCTACTGCGCCGTCCAAGCCATCGGCCATGCGGTTGAGCAATAATAGAATAAGCGCGGCGGTAAACTGGCCTTGCGTCACCGCATAAGCCGCACCGACGCCCAATAAAAAACCGCCAATAGTGATGCTATTGGCGGAGATTTTAGTGCCGATAATCCCCGCCGCCGCATTGAGCGGCGGGTCAATCAGGCGTCGCATGGTGCTGTCGAGCATTAGCTCGCGCGCTGCACCAGACTGTCAATGGCGTCGCGATAATCGCGTTCCATGTCAGCCACGACGTCTTCAATGGTTTGAACTTTTTCAATGCTGCCAATACCCTGACCACTCCCCCAAATATCTTTCCAAGCTTTGGTCTTCATATTGCCGCCGGAACCGAAATTCATTTTCGATTTATCGGCATCGGGCAGATTGTTCGGGTCAAGACCGGCCGCCGCAATGGAGGGCTTTAGATAATTGCCGTCGACGCCGGTAAACAGCGATGAATAGACAATATCGTCGGCGGCGCTTTCCACCAGCATGTCTTTATAGCCTTGGTCGGCATTGGCTTCTTCTGTGGCGATGAAGCGCGAGCCGATATAGGCCAAGTCCGCGCCCATAGCCAATGCTGAGGCGACGCAATAGCCGTCACCCATGGCACCCGATACCAAAATCGTGCCGTCGAACCATTCTTTGACTTCGCGCACAAGGGCGAAAGGTGACAGCGCACCGGCATGGCCACCGGCACCGGCGCAGACCAAAATCAGGCCATCGACGCCTTGCTCGGCGGCTTTTTTGGCGTGTTTGACGTTAATCACATCATGGAACACAACGCCGCCATAGCTATGCGCGGCTTCAACAATAAATTCCGGCGGGCGCAGCGAGGTGATGATAATCGGCACTTTATGTTTCACGCAGATTTCCATATCCGTCTCAAGGCGGTCATTGGATGCGTGGCAGATTTGGTTCACCGCATAAGGGGCGACATATTTATCCGGATTGGCGGCTTTATATTCGCTCAATTCCGTATTGATGCGGGTCAGCCATTTGTCGAGTACTTCGGATGGGCGCGCATTAAGCGCAGGAAACGAACCGACGATACCGGCTTTGCATTGCGCGATTACCAATTCGGGTCCGGAAACCAAAAATAAGGGGGAGCCGACAACGGGAATGCGCAGGCTGTTTTTTAGAACTTCGGGAAGGGCCATATTAAATCTCCATTTCTGGCAGAGAAGATAGGGTTTTTACGGCTTAAGGCAAGTCGCCATTTAGGCTTATTTAAGGGCCGCATAGACCAATTGCGAGAGCTGGGGTCGCAACGGGTAAGTGGCGGCGGGCATAAGCTGCGTCATCATAATGACCGTCATGTCCTCTACCGGGTCATTCCAAAAAATCGTGCTGGCCAGACCACCCCAAGAGGTGCTGCCGGTTGACGAGGTGGAGACGGTGACGCCGCTATCCATGACGACCGACAAGCCGAGGCCGAAGCCGGTGCCCGGATAAGCCACTTCGGTAAACTGGCCGTGGCCATGTTCTTCCAATGTGCGGCAATGTGGCAATTGATTGCTGCTCATTTTCTCAATGGTTTTGCGGTTGAGAATATAGGCGCCATTCGCGCCCGTGCCTTTGCGGCGTATCATATCGGCGAATTTGAAATAATCCTCCATCGTCGATAGCAGCCCGCCGCCGCCTGATAAAAACTTCCGCCCGGGGCGATAAATTGTCCGCTCCGGACTGTCGGCCAGCGTGGTCTCGCGCTTAATCGGGTCAAAGCTATAATTATGCATCAGGCGGTTGCGCTTATCATCGGGGATATGGAAGAAGCTATCGACCATGCCGAGCGGGTCCAAAATATGCTCTTTGAAATACACATCCAGCGTCTTGCCCGAAGCCAGCTCGACAATATGCCCCAACACATCTGTGGCGACGGAATAATTCCACGCCGTGCCGGGCGAAAACAGCAGCGGCATTTCAGCCAGCGACTGACACATTTCGGCGGCGGTCATTTTTTCAGAACGCGCGCCATTTATTTTATGATTGCGGTAAAGCGCATCTACCGGATTTTCAAACATGAAATCATAAGTCAGTCCGGCTTGATGGGTGAGCAGATCGTGAATGGTAATCATCCGCTCAGGCGCACGCGTGGTGTAGCTTTTCGCCGTGCCGCTCTCAAATACTTTGACATCCTTAAAAGCCGGAATGAATTTGGTAATCGGGTCGGTCAGCTTGATGAGGGATTTCTCATAAAGCTGCATAATGGCCACTGAGGTTATCGGCTTGGTCATTGAATAAATGCGGAAAATCGCGCTGTCATCAAGTTCAAAGCCGCCCTCCAGTGCACTGCGGCCCTGATGGCTGAGCATGGCAATCTTGCCCTCGCGAGCGACAGAAATAGACATGCCGGCGAATTTGCCCCGCTCAATATAGGATTTGAAAAAGGCCGGCACAGCGTCGAGACGCGCGCGGTCAAAACCCAGTTTCTCGCAATCCTCAAATATATAATCGGTCATTCTTCTTCTCCTCCCAGAGCGTGTCCATGCGTTAATAAGACAAAGGCATAAACAAAAGCAATTTCGTGTAATTGATTGAAGCGACCGGCTTTGCCGCCATGGCCTGCGGTCATTTCCGTGCGTAACAGGCTGAGGCCGTCATCTTGGCGCGTGGCGCGCAGACGCGCAATCCATTTGGCCGGTTCCCAATAGGTGACACGCGGGTCGGTTAAGCCGCCGGTTGCAAGAATATGCGGATAGGTTTTCGCCTCGATATTTTCATAAGGCGCATATCCGGCGATTAATTTATAGGCCGCGGCGCTCTCAATCGGGTTGCCCCATTCCGGCCATTCCGGCGGGGTGAGGGGCAGGCTGGCATCCAGCATGGTGGTCAGCACATCAACAAAAGGCACTTCGGCAATGGCGCTGCAAAATAAATGTGGCGCGAGATTGACTGTTGCACCGACCAGCAGACCACCGGCGCTGCCGCCGTGAATGGAAATCTGGCCGGGCTTGGTGAAGCCGCCCTCAATCAGCGCTTCGGCCGAGGATACGAAATCGCGAAACGTATTTGTCTTTTGCGGGCCGCGCCCTTGCATGAACCAATGATGGCCGCAGGCGCGCCCGCCGCGAATATGGGCAATGGCATAAATAAAGCTGCGATCGACGAGGCTGAGGCGGGTGACCGAAAACGCCGCCGGAATGGTGATGCCATAAGAGCCATAGCCGTAAAGCAGCACCGGTGCGCTGCCATCAAGCGGCGTGTCTTTGTGATAGAGCAACGAGACCGGAATTTGCGCGCCATCATGGCCGGTGGCGGTGATGCGGCGCGTCACATAATGTTCGGCCTGATGGCCGCTCGGCACATTTTGCGTTTTACGCAATAGGCGCGTGCCGCTGGCCATATCGAAATCAAAAGTTTGCGTCGGCGTGGTCATGGAGGCATAGGTGAAGCGCAACACGGCGCTGTCATATTCCGCCATGCTGCCAAAGCTCACATCATAGGCTTCTTCATCAAAGGCAATATCGGTCTCACCATGCCCCGCGCGCGGCGTTAAAATAATGCGGGGCAGGGCGTTCTCGCGCACCAAAACCGCCATATGGTCTTTGAAGGGCAGCGCGTCCAGCACCAGGCAACCTGGTTTGTGCGGGCGCTCAATCTGCCAGTCGGATTTATCGCCCATGCGGGTTGGCACCGGCGCGCTGATGATTTGAAAATCATCGGCCTTACCGGCGGTGTCCCAATTGGTGACGATTATCAAGCGGTCGCGCGCGGCATCATCGTCAATCTCATATTCAATGCCGGTCTCGCGCGGCGCGACACAAATCGGTGCTGCCATAGGCTGATGCGCGTCAATAATATGGGCTTCCGCCGTTTCATGGTCATGCGCTGAAATAATCAAAAAGCGGCCGGAGCGGGTTTCCGACAGGCCAATGAAAAAGCCGCTATCGGCTTCCTCATAAACGCATATGTCGTCGGCTTGCCTTGTGCCGATGGCGTGGCGCATGATTTTGTGCGGGCGATGGTTCTCGTCAATCGCGACGTAAAATAAATACCCGCCACAGGCCGACCAGCCAAAGCTGCCGCCCGTATCGAGCAATTCATCATCCGGGTCTGCGCCGCCTTCAATGGCGCGAAAGCGAATGGTGACATATTCCGAGCCTTTATCATCATAGCCCCAAGCCAGCAGCTTGCCGTGCGGGCAGGCGGCATGATTGATGATTTTGAAAAAATCCTTGCCCGCCGCCGCGTCATTGCCATCAATAATGATGCGCATATCGGCAATCTCGGCATCACGTGGGCCGCAGCAAATCAGCGGATGCTCGCCGCCGGTCACATAACGATTGACCCAAGACAGCGCACCCTGATTGACCGGCACACCGGCTTCATCTTCCTGAATACGCCCGCGCATTTCTGCAAAAAGCTGTTCTTGTAAGGCCTCGGTTGGGGCCATAACCGCATCGGTATAGGCGTTCTCGGCCTCCAAATGGGCGCGAATATCGGCGTCCAATGCTTGCGGGTCCTTCATCACGGCTTGCCAATTATCATCGCGCAGCCAGGCATAAGGGTCGGTGCGAGTGATGTCGTGATATGTGTCGCGATATGGCTTTTCAGCAGCTTGGGGCGCGCCGGACGGGGCTTTCAGCATTATGGGGTTACCTATCAGCTACCGGCTTATTCAGCCACGGGATTGCCGTCTTTGTCTTTCAGCGTCAGTGCCGTGCCGTTCATGCAATAGCGCAAGCCGGACGGAGGCGGGCCGTCAGGAAAGACATGTCCCAAATGCGCGCCGCAACCGGCGCAGACGGTTTCCGTGCGCTTCATAAAGAGCGGATTGTCGGGGCGGTCAGCAACCGCGCCCTCAGCGACAGGCTCCCAAAAGCTGGGCCAGCCCGTGCCGCTATCATATTTCGTGCCGCTTTTGAAAAGCGGGGCATCGCAGCACACACAATGATATGTGCCCTCCGATTTACTGTCCCAATAAGGGCCGGAAAAGGCCCGCTCAGTGCCCGCTTTGCGGGTGACGTGAAACTGCTCATCGCTCAGTTGTTCGCGCCATTCGGCTTCGGTTCGCTGAACCGGCCACACTGTATCGTCTTTTTTCCGACCCATTTTTTGAGACCTATTCGAACAAGAGTGTGAGGTTTTCAGACACCATGACCGGTTGGTCCGAGCCGTCCAATTCCATCACCACTTCAGCCGTAAACAGCTTGCCGCCCGCTTTATCTTCAACGCCTTTCAGGGTTGAACGCGCACGCACTTTAGAGCCGACCGGAACCATGCCGGTGAAACGGGTTTTGTTCGAGCCGTAATTAATGCCGCGGGTGACGCTTTTCACGCCCGAGATTTGACCCATCAGCACAGGCAGCAAAGACAGGGTCAAGAAACCATGAGCGATTGTGCCCATGCCCAGTTCTTTTTGCGTGCGCTCAGCGTCAAGGTGGATCCATTGATGGTCACCTGTTGCATCGGCAAATAAATTGACCCGCTCTTGGTCAAGCTCAAACCAATCGCTGACCCCCAGCTCTTCGCCGACAGCGGCGGCATATTCATCGAGATTTTCAAAAACGCGCATTTTATTCTCCTTCAAACTGCGGTGTTGGATTAAACAATCTTGGAGTCTTTATTACCCCAATAGCGGTCGCGCACAAGGCGCTTATATAATTTGCCGGTCGGATGGCGCGGCAATTCTTGGTCAAAATCAACCGAGCGCGGGCACTTAATGGCCGACAGGTTTTCCTTGCAAAAGGCGATAAGCTCCTCCTCCAAGGCCGGGCCGGTATCAGACCAATTGGCCGGTTGGACAACGGCTTTCACCTCTTCGCCAAAATCCTCATTCGGCACCCCAATCACCGCCACATCAGCCACTTTCGGATGGGTGATGAGCAGGTTTTCGGTTTCCTGCGGATAAATATTGACGCCGCCGGAGATAATCATAAACGCCTTGCGGTCGGTGAGATAAAGATAGCCTTCCTCATCAATTTTGCCGACATCGCCCAAAGTGCTCCAGTTTTTATGCACTGGATGGCGGCTATCCGCCGTCTTTTTCGGGTCATTATAATATTCAAAGCTCAGCGTTCCTTCGGCTTGCTCGAAGAACACCGCGCCGCTTTCGCCAATCGGCAATTCATTGCCTTCGTCATCGCAAATATGGATCACGCCCAGTAATGCTTTGCCGACTGAGCCTTTATGGGCCAGCCATTCTTCGGAATTAAGCTGGGTGAATCCATTGCCTTCTGAGCCGGCATAATATTCATAAATCACCGGCCCCCACCACTCTATCATCTGTTCCTTAATCGGAATCGGGCAGGGCGCGGCAGCGTGAATGGCGATTTGCATGCTCGACACATCATATTTTTGGCGCACATCTTCCGGCAGTTTCAGCATGCGCACAAACATGGTCGGCACCCATTGGCTTCGGGTGCATTTGTGTTTTTCAATCAGCGCCAAAGCCTGCTCAGGGTCAAAATTTTCCATAATGATGCAGGTCGTGCCGACTTGTTGCGCGGCCATATTATAACGCAAAGGCGCGGCGTGATAGAGCGGCGCGGGCGACAGATAAATTTGCTTATCGTCAAAGCCGTAAAGCAGGGTCACCAAACCCAAAAGCGAATCCGGTTCTTCAATGGCATTGCCCGTCAATTTGCGCCGAATACCCTTAGGGCGGCCCGTTGTGCCGGATGAATATAGCATGTCCATGCCTTGGGTCTCATCAGCCACCGGTTCAGCCGGTTGCGCGTCGCGGGCAGGCAGATAAGGCTCATAGCCTTCCGAGGCATCGCCAATCATAAACATACCGGCCATATCGGGCAGCAGGGGCACCAGCTTATCGGCTTCCTCTTTCATATAGTCCGAGGTGAACAGCAATTTGGCGCCGCAATCTTTGACGATATATTCCACCTCACTGGCGGTCAGGCGCGATGAAACGGCGGTGAAATAAAGCCCGGCGCGCTGTGCGGCCCAGCAGATTTCCAAAAAATGCGCATTATTTTCCATGAAAATGGCAACGCCGTCGCCGACCTGAAGGCCGCGTGCGCGCGCCAATTGCGCAATTTGGTTTGAATAGTCGTTGAGCTGTTTAAAGGTCACAACCTCATCGGTTGATGCCATGATGAACGCCGCTCGATCCGGCGTATTTTGTGCGTGAATGCTGATGTGCATTTTTATGCCTCCCCCAAAATGTCCTATTGATAGAATTATAGAGATATGGGAGGTTTCGGCAAGTAACAGCTGAGGGAGACATAAATGTCAGATTATGAACAGATTAAAACCGAAATAGATGATGATGGCATTATGGTGCTGACACTGTGCCGTCCGGAGGCGATGAACGCTTTTACCGGACGCATGATGCATGAAATTATTGATGCTTTGGATAAGGCCGATAGTGATGATGCGGTGCGCGCCGTTATTATGACCGGCGATGGCGACCGCGCTTTTTGCGCCGGAGCGGATTTGTCGCAAGGCGATAAAACATTCGATTATGCCGAGCGCACTGATGGCGGCAAAAAATCCGATGTGATTTCCGAAGACGGTGGCGTCGATTGGTCGAGCGAGGATATTCGCGACGGCGGCGGCATGGTGACTTTGCGTATTTATGAGAGCATTAAGCCGGTGATTGGCGCGATTAACGGCGCGGCGGTCGGCATTGGTGTGACCATGCAATTGCCGATGGATGTACGGATTGCGTCTGACAATGCCCGTTTCGGTTTCGTCTTTGCCCGTCGCGGCATTGTGCCGGAAGCCTGCTCAAGCTGGTTCTTGCCGCGCATTGTCGGCATTTCGCAAGCCCTGCAATGGTGCTATTCGGGCGAGGTGTTTGATGCCGAAGAAGCGCTGAGGGGCGGTCTTGTGAAAGAGATTGTGCCGCAAGCCGAATTAATGACGCGGGCCAAAGAAGTGGCTTTGCAAATGACCCAAATGAGCTCGCCCGTATCGGTGGCCATGACGCGCCAAATGCTGTGGCGCATGATGGGTGCCGACCATCCGATGGAAGCGCATAAGGTGGACAGTAAAGCGATTTTCGGTCGTGGCCGCCAATCCGATGCCAAGGAAGGCGTGATGTCGTTTCTTGAAAAACGCGCCCCCGAATTTGCCGATAAACCAAGCAGCGACCTGCCCGATTTTTATCCGTGGTGGGATGAGCGCAAATTCTCGTAAGGCTAAAGCGGCTCGTCTTCGTGCCGCATAATTTGCCAAACCGGTGTGGTGGCGATGAGTGTCGTCACCAACACCAACATGCTGGCCGCGCATAAAAAAGTAGTGATGAGCGGGCCGACAAGCTCGGTCACAATACCGCTCAATGTCGCGCCAATCGGTGCGGAGCCCATAAAGCCGAGGCTGTAAAATGCCAAGACGCGGCCACGGGCTTCCGCCGGTGCTTCGACCTGAACAATGGTGCGCGCCATCGTCATATTCACTCCGGCGGCCAAACCCCAAGCCCCGGCAATGGCGCAAACCGCGGCAAAATTCGGCGCAAACGGTACCAACATCAGGGCAAAGCAGCCGACAATCAGCGCAATCATCATGGCGCGGCCCCGCCGCTCAACCGGGCGGCGGCCCATCATGCCAATGGTGGAAATAATCGTCCCGCCCCAAAAGCACAGATTGAGCACCGAGATTTCTAACTGCCCGCCATTAAATATTTGCGTGACGATGAGCGGCAGCGTGACCATAAAAATACCGATAAAGAAAATGCCCGTGCCGACAGATGACAAAATCACCGGACGCATGACGGGCGAGTTCCAGACAATCGAGAAACCGGCGCGCCAGCTGCCATTTTCTTCTTCATGGCCCTCAACCGGCGGAAAATCGGGCAGGGCAAGGGTCAGTAAAAAGCCGATAATAAGCGCCAGACTTTGCATGGCCAGCAGGGCCCAAGGCCCGGCGAAAGGTGCGGCGGCACCGGCCAAAATATAGCCCAAAAGCTGCGCCGCAAATTGCGCTATCAGCGCCATCATCACGGCGTTTTGAATATTGCCAATGGCAACGCGCGATAATAGCGCATCGCGGGTCGGCACCATAAAGGCGAAAGCCGCACTCATCAGCAGCCCGAAAACAATAATATGCCAATAGGCCAGCGCGCCGGAATAAGCCAGCCAACCCAAAGCCATCGGTGGAATGGCGGCCAGCATATTGACCCGAAGCAAAATAATGCGGCTATCGCTTTTATCGGCCAGCGAGCCGGCAAACATCATCAGGAAAACTTGCGGCACGGCGAGCGCGACCTGAGCCGCCGCCAAATCACCGGCCGTGCCCCCCAATGTGATGATGACCAAAGTCGGCACCATGACAAATTGCAGACCATTGGCGGCAAACCATGTGGCAATGCCCCCGAGATAAGGCACCATTGGATTGATGCCCCAGCGAGGAGTGGTGCCGGTTGACGATTGCGTTGGGTTGGACGACATGCAGGCTCCCGAGATGGCCGAAAACGGCTTGGAGACTACATAAGCCGTTTATCGCTGAGAGCAAAAGCGTTTTTACCTAAGCCGGGTTTTTGGCACGGCTGCGTGCGCGCCGCGATTGGGCGATGCGGTCCCAGAAATTGCGGGCAAATTCATTTACGGTTTTCTTCATTTTATCGGTCGGCACATAAAGCTCCGAGCGCCCAATGCGCTGGTTCGGCTCAATATAGCCAAGCTCCTCAAACCGATGCAGCGAACTGCGCACCGTGCCATAGGCGCGACCGGTAATCTCGACAATGTTTTTGGTCACGGTGGCGCGCCCCGCCGCCTCATTGGTTAATATGGCAAACAGCATAATCCAGTCTTCGTGATGTGGTGTCGGCGTGTCGAAAATATCATGCCCAAAGCGGTAACTGAGCAGCAGAGCGTTGACGAAATCCTGCCCGTCCTTCTCAAGGCCGCCAATCGGCGCGGTGATTTGCTCGGGCAGGGTGAACACATCATCCAGCTTTTGTGTCGCTTGTTCGGTCAATTTGTGGTTCTGGCGTCGCGCCATGTTGTTATTCCTTTTTTTGTTCTTCATTTTGAAAATATCTTAACTGAAAAATAACTTTCATCAAGCGCAGTATTATAAATTCAAATAGAATTTTTGAGTTTTGTTGTGTATCGTCTTGTTCTTGCTTGGGTTTCAGGATTTTGTGAAGCTGACCAAAGGGCAGGGGAAAATTTGTAAAAAGAGGTGAGTAATGCCCGTTTCAAAAGCCCTGGCGAGGGCCACTAAATTTCATCACAATGGCGGTAATGCGCTAAAAGAAGATTTGCGCCGACACGCCCAATATAAACTTGTTCTGTCCTTTGTGGCGTCGGCCTATCGCACGCGGCCTGAGTTTTTATTGGCGACGGCGCGCGGCAGTAAGCATTTATCCGATGCGCGCCATGTCACCAATTATCTGGCGCATATTGTCTATGGCATGAACTTCACTGACATCAGCCAGATGGCGGCGCGCGACCGCACCAGCATCGCGCATGGGTGCAATCGGGTCGAGGATTTGCGCGATTTGCCCGAGCATGACCGCGCCTTATATTTAGCCGAATTGGCCTTACAGGAATTTTTCAACGCAAGCTGGGAGAGTGCCAATGACACCGGCGAGTGAAAAACGCTTTCGCCAATTTGGCAAAAAGCTCATGCAAGCGAATATGCGCCTGATTGAGCAGCCGGATGCGGCGGCTGAGAGCGCCGTGGCCCTGATACGCCGTGGCAAAACCGATAAAATCGTGACGCATATCAGCGCCGCCCTATTTGCCGATTGGCTGAAGGCGGATGTGATTATGCCTGCCAATGATACGGATAAGAACAAAGACAAAAACAAAAGCAAAGACGGGGCATATGTGTTGAGTGCCGCCAGACGCACCCATTTGCGCCGTCATATGGGCGGCGATTTTACCGCCCAGCATCAAGCCGATATTGAAGCGGGCGACGAGACGCGGCCACGGCAATTGGCGGCGACGCCCTTGCAATGGCTGCAAGCGCATGGGCGCAGCAAGGCCTATGGTCTGAATGATTGTGAATTGGAAGCGGGCGGGCGTCTGCATGATGATTTTCATTCGGCCATGCGCGTGCCGCATCAGACGATGGATTGGTCGCGACCGGTTTATGTCGATGGCGGCGGACAAGATAAGAGCGGCGATATTCCGGTCTCTGCCGTGGACGCGCAAAAACGCGTGGTCAATGCGCTGGCCTATATC
>JAQWZC010000064.1 GCA_029253645.1 Alphaproteobacteria bacterium
GGTGCGCACCGGCCCGGGCGACAATAGATTGACGCGCAGCGCGTCATTTTCATGCTCATGCGCCCAGCTTTTCACCAGCGCATCCAGCGCCGCCTTGCCGGTGGAATAGGCACCCCAAAACGGGCGACATTTTTGCGCCGCACCGGATGTGGTGAACACGGCGCGCGGCGCTTCGGCGGCCATCAGCAACGGCTCCATCGCGCGAATGAGCCGCGCATTCGCGGTTACATTCACGGCCAGCACTTTGGCCAATTCATCAGGGTCAATATGGCTGACCGGTGTGAGCGGCCCCAACACTCCGGCATTGCCAACCAGCATATCCAGTCTGCCCCAACGCTCGGCAATGCTCGCGCCCAAACGGTCCAGCGCGTCGCCATCGGTCAGGTCAAGCGGCACGCCGGTTGACCCGCCTTGATGACTGGGGCCGCCCGCGTTGGAAATAATGTCGTAAAGTTCTTCCAGCGCGCCTTGCGTGCGCCCCAGCATCAGCACATGCGCGCCCTCAGCCGCCAAAGCCTGCGCCACCGCCCAGCCAATGCCGCGCGTTGCGCCGGTCACCAACGCTAATTTGCCGTCAAAACGCATGTTAGCCTTGTTCCGCCAAAAGCGAGAGTTGATGTAATTTTTCGTCGCCTTGCTGGTCGGTCAATCCGGTCGGATAATCGCCGGTAAAGCAATGGTCGGTAAATTGCGGACGCTCGGCATTGCGGCCTTCAGGATAGCCCATCGCTTTATACAGCCCGTCAACACTCAAAAAAGCGAGGCTGTCTGCGCCAATATGGGCGCGCATTTCTTCCAGCGAATTTTGCGCCGCCAAAAGCGCGTCTTGGTCGGGCGTATCAATGCCGTAAAAATCAGGGTGGGTGATGGGCGGCGCACCAATACGCATATGCACTTCGGTCGCGCCCGCTTCGCGCATCATCTGCACGATTTTGACCGAGGTGGTGCCGCGCACAATCGAGTCATCAATCAGAATAACGCGCTTGCCCTCAACATGAATGCGATTGGCATTATGCTTCAGCTTCACCGAGAAAGCGCGAATGCTTTGCTGCGGCTCAATAAAGGTGCGGCCTACATAATGATTGCGAATAATGCCCAGCTCAAACGGCACGCCCGACGCATTGCCATAGCCAATGGCGGCCGGCACGCCGCTATCGGGCACGGGTATCACCACATCGGCGTCAACATGGCTTTCCTCGGCCAATTGGCGGCCAAATTCTTTGCGGCATTCATAAACGCTTTTGCCGCCAACCGTGCTGTCGGGGCGGGCGAAATAAATATATTCAAAAATGCACGGGCGCGCCTCAATCGGCGGAAACGGCTTAATGCTCTCAATACCGTCATCGGTGATGACGACAATCTCGCCATTCTCGACTTCGCGCACAAATTTCGCGCCGATAATATCCAGCGCGCAGGTTTCTGATGCGAGAATATAAGCCCCGTCCAATTCGCCAATCACCAGCGGGCGAATACCCAGCGGGTCGCGCGCGCCAATGAGTTTTTTATTGGTCATCACCACCAGCGCATAAGCGCCTTCAATTTGAAACAGCGCATCGGTGAAGCGCGACAGCGTGTTGATGCGCTTGGAGCGCGCCACAAGCTGCAAAATCGTTTCCGTGTCGGAGGTGGATTGAAAAATCGCGCCTTGCTTGACCAAATCATCGCGCAAGGTCAGCGCATTGGTAAGATTGCCATTATGGGCAATGGCAAACCCACCGCCGGTTAAATCGGCAAAGAGCGGCTGCACATTACGCAAAATCGTCTCGCCGGTGGTGGAATAGCGCACATGGCCAACGGCCGCCGTGCCCTGTAATTGGTCCAGCACATTGGCTTTGGTGAAATGGTCGGAGACAAGGCCGAGGCGACGCTCGGCAAAAAAGTTCTTGCCATCAAAGGAGACGATACCGGCGGCTTCTTGGCCGCGATGTTGCAGCGCGTGCAATCCTAATGTGGTTAAAGCGGCAGCGTCGGCATGGCCAAAAATGCCGAATACGCCGCACTCTTCGCGAAGTCGATCGCCATAAAGCGTATCTTGAGGGTTGTCGCTCATTTGACCCCTTCCGTGTTGCGGATCAAGCGTTCCATCTGGTCGCGTTCGGTCCGTTTATAGCCCGTGTCCGGCTCACTGTCTTGCACTTCCTCAACTAATTTTTCCAGCCCGTCACGAGCGGCATTTTGCAGCACATTCTCACCGACTTTTTGTAAGGCGTCGCCGCCTTGCTCGGTAAGGGTTTCGCCGATATTCGCCACGCTGAGTGGCAGGCGGTCAAGCGGCACAATGGCCACAAACGCTTTGGTGCCGGTCTGCAATATCGGGCGCAATTTGGCATCGGTAATAAAGTCGGGATGGTCCTTTTCGGGAATCACTGCCGACACGCCGAAATAGGCCATGCAGACAATGAAGAAACCGCGCAACGCGCCAAAGCCGATGCCCAATGTGCGGTCAAGCGCGCCCAAACCGGTGCCTTTAATCGAGGAGGCGACAAAGCTGCTGCCGATAGAAAAGGCAATCAGCGTCACCAAAAACACGATGAGCATCGCCCCGCCGGTGACGGCCCAATCAATGGTGACATAGCTGGCGAGCAGCGGCTTGAGGGAGGGGCCTAAAAATATCGCGGCATAGCCCGAAACAATCCAGCCGGTGATGGACAAGACTTCTTTGGTGAAACCGCGCATCAGCGATAGCGCGGCTGATACCAGCAAAACGGCGATGATTATATAGTCGAGCGCACCCATGCATTTTGCCTATCATGAGTCGGGTCGGTTAAGCTGTGCCTTAATCGACGGTTGCGGCGACACCCAATGCCGCAATCAGCGCGGCGAGGTCGTCAATTTCACGCAATGCAACGCCATTGGCCACATCGCCCTTGCCGGGCTTGGGCGCATAGGCGGACTTAAAACCTAATTTTTCGGCTTCTTTGAGGCGCACATTATTTTGCGCCACCGGACGCACCGCGCCCGATAAGCTCAACTCGCCATAAACAATCGTGTCGCGGGCAATCGGCTTGCCACTCAGCGATGAGATAAGCGCCGCCGCGACAGCGAGGTCGGCGGCGGGTTCATTAATCCGCAAGCCACCGGCGACATTTAAAAACACGTCGCGTCCGGCAAAGGACATGCCGCAGCGCGCCTCCAGCACGGCCAGCACCATTGACAGGCGATTATTATCCCAGCCGACAACGGCGCGGCGCGGCGTTGCCAAAGAGGAGGGGGCGGCCAGCGCCTGAATTTCGACCAAGACCGGACGCGTGCCTTCAATACCGGCAAATACGGCGGCCCCGGGCACATCGGCGTCGCGGCCTTCGAGAAACAGCGCAGACGGGTTTTGCACTTCCATCAGGCCTGCGCCCTGCATTTCAAACACGCCCATTTCATGCGCCGGCCCGAAGCGGTTTTTAATGGCGCGTAAAATGCGGAATTGGTCACCGCGGTCGCCTTCAAAATACACCACCGTATCAACCATATGCTCCAGGACGCGCGGCCCGGCGATTTGTCCGTCCTTGGTCACATGCCCGACCAGCACCAGCGGCGCGTCACTGTTTTTGGCGAAGTGAATAAGCTCTTGGCTGGCGACGCGCACTTGGCTGACCGTGCCGGGCGCGGCCTCAATGGCGGGCGACCACATGGTCTGAATGGAATCAATCACCACCAGCGCAATATCGCCGACCTTTTCGAGCGTTTTGATAATATCCGCGACATTGGTTTCCGCCGCCAATTCAACATTGGCATCTGACAGGCCGAGGCGTGAGGCGCGCATTCGCAACTGCGCCAGCGCTTCTTCGCCGGAAACATAAATCACTTTGCCGCCGGTTTTGCTGACGGCGGCGGCGGCTTGCAAAAGCAGGGTTGATTTGCCAATGCCCGGGTCACCGCCAATCAGCGTCGCCGAGCCGGGCACCAATCCGCCGCCCAGAACGCGGTCAAATTCGCTAATTCCGGATTTGCGTCTTTCAGGTTCTTTATCTTGTCCGGCCAGCGGAGCCAGTTCGACGCTTTTGCCCTTGGTCTTTTTCGCGCCGCGTCCGACAGGCGGGGCTGCGCTTCCGGCCATTTCCGAGATTGTATTCCATTGACCGCAAGCCTCGCATTTGCCCGACCATTTGGTCGATACATTGCCGCATTGATTGCATACATATTCAATCATGGCGCGGGCCATTAGACGGCCTCTATCGGGCTGGCGGCGCTGTCCAATTTCTGTCCCTCAACCTCAATCGGCCCATGCGCCAGCCCATTGATGAATTGATTGAGAAACGGGTCATCTGAACCTTCAAGCTCATCTGTCGTGCCTTGCCAAATAATCTCGCCCTTATAAAGAAGCGCGGTTTTATCGGCGATGGCGCGCACGCTGGTCATGTCATGGGTGATGGTGACAGTGGTCGAGCCAAGCTCTTGCACGCAGTTTCGAATGAGGTGATTAATGACATCGGTCATAATCGGGTCGAGACCGGTGGTCGGTTCATCAAAGAAAATAATCTCGGGCTTTGAGGCAATGGCGCGGGCCAGCCCGACGCGCTTATGCATGCCGCCCGACAGCGCAGCAGGCGAGAGGTCGAGCAATTCCGGCCCAAGCTCAACGCGCTTCAGCGCATCAACCGCCAAATCGCGGGCATCGCTTTCATTCATGCCGTCATTTTGAATGGCGCGAAAAGCCACATTTTTCCAAACCGGCAGACTGTCAAACAAAGCGCCGTTTTGAAATAACATGCCGACCTGATGGTCAATATCGGCGCGGCCACGGCGCGCCAGCCCGACGGTTTCGCGCCCGTCAATTTTGATGGAGCCGCTATCGGGCGTCAAAAGCCCCAAAATGGATTTCAGCATCACCGATTTGCCACTGCCCGAACCGCCAATCACCACAAGCGATTGTCCGGTTTCGACTTGCAAATTCACGCCGCGCAAAACCGCCTTCGTGCCGAAGCTTTTGTGAACATCGCTGAGGGCTATTTTTGCGGTCATGCGGAAAACAGCAATGCCGTCATCAGATAATTGGCGGCCAGAATGAGGATGGAGGCTGAGACCACGGCATTGGTGGTGGCGCGACCGACGCCTTGCGCGCCGCCTTTGGAATAATAGCCATTATAGCAGCCCATAATGGCGATGATGAAACCGAACACGGCGGCCTTGATAAGACCGGAGGTCACATCATCAACCGATAGGAAATTGATTGTCCGCTGAACATAAATGGCGGCGTTAAATCCGAAGGATTGTGTGCCGACCACAAAGCCGCCGAAAATGCCGATAATATCAGCCACCAGTGCCAGCACCGGCATACAGATGGTGGCGGCGATAACGCGCGGCGCGACGAGATATTTATGCGGATTGGTGGAGAGGGTGGTCAGCGCATCAATTTGTTCGGTGACGCGCATGGTGCCAATCTCAGCCGCAATGGCCGCCGATACCCGACCGGCAACCATTAAGCCGCCCAAGACCGGGCCAAGCTCGCGCGTAATGCCCAGCGCGACAATGCTGGAGACAATCGCCTCGGAGTTAAATTGATTGCCGCCATAATAAATCTGAATGGCCAGCGCGCCGCCGGTAAAGAAAGAGGTCAGCGCGACCACGGGCAGCGAGAAATAGCCAATGCGGATAATTTGCTGTCCGATAATGCGAAAATAAATCGGCGGGCGCAGCATGGCGGCCAATGTTTGCCCAACAAATACGGATAGCCGTCCGCTTTGCTCGAAAAAGGCGAGGAAAAATGTCCCAATGGTTGCCAGAAAAGTCACATATCGCTCCGCTTGGTTCCGCTTCAAATGCTGGGTCTTATTTATTTATATATGCGGTTATAGCGGTTACCGAGCGATGTGAGAAGCTCATAAGAGATGGTGTTGCCCTGATGCGCCAATCGGTCAATCGGGTTGTCATGGCCGAATATCTCGACCATATCGCCGATTTGCGGCAATTGCGCCAAATGCGTCAGGTCAACGGCCAGACTGTCCATTGATATGCGCCCCAATAAAGAGACCGGCTGCGCGTCAATGGTGAAGCGCACGGGCGAGGGCGATTGATTGCCGAAATGGCGCGATAGTCCGTCCCCATAGCCGAGGCTGGCAATGCCAATGGTCATCTCGGCGGCGGCGGTAAAGGTCGCGCCATAGCCGATTGTGTCCCCGGCGGAAAGATGGCGCATCTGCAAAAGCGGCGCGCGCAGGCTGGCAATCGGTTGCAGCGCGTCTTCTTCGCGTGCCGTAGCCGAGCAGCCATAAACCATTGTGCCGGTGCGCACCATGTCGAAGTGATAATCCGGCCCCAACATGGTGCCGCCGGAATTGGCCAGCGATGCAGGCGCGTCGGGCAGCATGGCGAGCGCGTGACGGAACCGCTCCAATTGCGCGGCATTCATCGGATTTTGGGGGTCATCGGCGCAGGCCAAATGGCTG
>JAQWZC010000073.1 GCA_029253645.1 Alphaproteobacteria bacterium
ATATTCGCCCTCTTGCAAGACGCGCAGCAAACGCGTTTGCGTCTCCATCGGCATGTCGCCAATTTCATCGAGAAATAAAGTGCCGCCCTCGGCCTGGGCGAAGCGGCCATCCATGCGCTGATTGGCACCGGTAAACGAGCCTTTTTCATGGCCGAATAATTCGCTCTCAATCAATTCGCGCGGAATGGCGGCCATATTCAGCGCCACAAATTGACCGCGTTTGCGCGTGCCGAAATCATGCAAGGCTTTGGCGACAAGCTCTTTGCCCGTGCCGCTCTCGCCGGTAATCAGCACTGATAAATCATTTTGGGTCATACGCGCCACGGCGCGATAAATTTCCTGCATAGCAGGCGACGCCCCCACCAAGGGCAGGCCATCATCATCACCGGCTTCGGCTTTGCGGGTGACGCCATCATTCGGCGTATCAACCGCGCGCTGCACCAAGGCGGTCAATTCGCCAAGGTCAAAGGGTTTGGGCAGATAATCAAACGCGCCTTTTTCTGCCGCCGTAATCGCCGTGCCCAGCGTATTTTTGGCGCTGATAACAATAATCGGCAAATCGGGGCGCAGCTTTTTAATGCGCGGAATGACATCAAAAGCATTTTGGTCGGGCATCATGACATCGGTAATCACCACATCGCCCTCGCCATTACTGACCCATTGCCATAAAGACGCCGCCGTATCACCGGCGCGCACATCAAATCCGGCGCGCCCCAGAGCTTGCGTCAACACCGTGCGAATGGCGCGGTCATCATCGGCAACCAGAACTGTTCCCTTGCTCATTATTTATCCCCTATTGATACGCCGCTTGCAGCTTCATCAATCATCGGCAGGCGAACACAAAATTCAGTACGGCCCGGCTCGCTATTACATTCGATGGTGCCGCCATGGTCGCCGATAATTTTGGCCACCAACGCCAAGCCGAGGCCGGTGCCGTTGGATTTGGTGGTCACAAACGGGTCGAATAAATGCGATTTAATGTCTTCCGGCACACCGCTGCCATTATCAATAATCGAGAACTCAAGCGGCAGACTGACCGGACGCGCCCGCCCGGGCACAGAAAGGCGCACCCCCGGCCTGAAAGACGAGACCAGCTTAATCTCGGCCTTATTGCCGCCGGTCGCCTCTGAGGCATTTTTCACCAAATTGAGAAACACCTGCGTCAGCAAATCCTTATTGCCCTTTACCTCAGGCAAGGATGGGTCGTATTTTTCGACGAAGCGCACATGCTTGCCAAAGCCGTTACTGGCCAAAAGGCGCACATGCTCCAACACGGCATGCACATTTACCGGACTGTCCAAATCGGCATGGTTCTCGGTAAATTGTTCAAATTGGTCAACCAGACCGGTAATGCGGTCGGTCTCGCTGACAATCAGCCGCGTCAGCTCTACGCCATCGGGGCCGGCATCGCCTTCCAATAATTGCGCCGCGCCCTTAATGCCGGAAAGCGGGTTTTTAATCTCATGCGCCAGCATGGCACTCATCGCCGATACTGAACGCGCCGCGCCGCGATGGGTTAATTGGCGGTCAATGTGATGCGCGATAGAACGCGGCTGCACAACAATCAGCGCATGGCGATCGCCCGGCTTGAACTCGGTCGGCGTCACATGCAAATCAACCATGCGTCCGGTGGTGGCGGCCAAAGCCTGCACCGGCGCGCCGAGGTCAATGCCATATTCATTAAAGCTCAGATTATTATCGAGACAGCGCTCAATCAGGCTAATCACCGGACTGCCAAAGGGCAGCACATCAACAATATGCTGGCGACGCAGCAGGTTGAGGCTGGAGCCGAAAAACTCCTGCGCAGCAAAATTCGCATAGGTGACGTGCCGATTATTGCCAATGGAAACCACCGGCTGCGGCAGCGTGTCGAGCAGGGCTTTTTCATTTGGCGCGGTTGTTTCAGTCACGGACATTACGCGGCCTCGCTGTCAGAAATATCATAGAGATTTTGCATTGCCTGCATCACTTGCGCCGGTGTTTCGAGACGGCATATGGCAGCGCGATGCGCCCGCCCGGCCGCGACACCCAACAGGCTTTCAATAAAACCGGCAATATGTTTGCGCGCTACGCGCAGGCCAAGCCCCTCGCCATAAAGCGCCAAGCAATCGGCATACCAATCGGCAAAAATGCGCCATTGTTGCGCCGCATCGGGCGCATCGGGCCAGATATTGGTGGCCAGAAAAGTTTCAATTTGGCCGGGCAACCACGGACAACCAATCGCCGCGCGGCCAATCATGACGCCATCCGCCCCTGAGGCCGCCAGAGCCGCTTTGGCGGTTGCGCCATCGATAATATCGCCATTGACGATAACCGGAACCGTGACGGCCTGCACCGTGTCGCGCACGGCAGACCAGTCGGCTTTGCCTTTATAAAACTGGCAGCGTGTGCGGCCATGCACGGTAATCATCTGCACGCCAAGCGCTTCAGCCCGCGCCGCCAGATAAGGCGCGTTCATACTATCATCATCCCAACCCAATCGCATTTTTAAGGTGACGGGCTTGGAACTGCCCTCAACCGTCGCGGCAATAATCGCCTCGGCCAGCCCCTCATCGCGCATCAGCGCCGAGCCGGATAGCCCGCCCGTTACCTGTCGCGACGGGCAGCCCATATTAATATCGACAATATCTGCGCCCGCTTGGCAGGCGAGATGCGCGCCCTCGCACATCCATTGCGGGTCGCGTCCGGCCAATTGCAAAATAAACGGTGCCAAGCCTGCCCCCTCGGCGCGGCGCAACACATCGGGGCGCGCCTTCACCAATTCTTCGCAAGCCACCATTTCAGAGACAACGGAGACGCTGCTGGCCTTGGCCACCGCCTTGCGAAAGGCAAGGTCGGTCACACCGGACATTGGTGCCAAAAGCACGCGCCCGTTAAGCGCCATATCCCCTAGTTGAATGTTCATTTTTTAGGCAAAAACCCGAAAATATAAGATTTGCCTAAAATGGCGGCACAATGGGCAAAAGGCAAGCAATATCTCAGAATTTTATCGCCTTAACCACCACATCAGGCTAGGTTAGCGGCCATGAGTAAGCCTGTTATCGCTGCCATCATTGTTGCCGCCGGACGCGGTCAACGTGCGGGGGAAGGAATTCCCAAGCAATATCGCCCCATGCCGGATGGCGGGCGCGACACGGTGCTGGCGCGAAGCATATCTATTTTCGCTGAAAACCCGGCCATCACCACGCTCTGCGTGGTCATTCAAAAAGATGATGTATCACTTTATGAGGAATCCCTATACCATTGTAATAAAACGGATAATATTTCTTTTGTGTTCGGGGGTATTGGCCGCCAAGAGTCGGTTCTGAACGGTCTTACGGCATTGGCGGATGCGCCGCCTCACGCCGTATTTATTCATGATGCGGCGCGGCCCTTCGCCTCCACTGAGTTGATTGCGCGTTGCATGAACGGCCTCAGCGATAAGGATGGCGTTGTGCCTGCCCTGCCGGTGACGGATACGCTGAAGAAGGCCGATAATGGGTTGATTGGCGAAACCGTGCCGCGTGATGGCCTGTTTCGTGCTCAAACGCCGCAATTATTCCTTTTCGATAAGCTGTTTGAGGCGCATAAGGCCGCCCCGCAAGGGCTGACAGATGACGCCGCCGTGGCCGAACAGGCCGGTTTGCAAGTCCAGCTTGTTGCGGGCGAGGCGCAGAACATAAAACTGACGACGGAAGAAGATTTCACCATGAACACGCCATTTTTGCCGCGCACCGGCTCGGGTTTTGATGTGCATCGCTTTGACAAAGCGGGCAGCGCCGAAGAGATTATGCTGTGCGGCGTGCCTGTGCCGCATGACCGCAAGATTATCGGCCATAGCGACGCCGATGTCGGCCTGCATGCGCTGACTGATGCTATTTTGGGCGGTCTGGCCGAGGGCGATATTGGCGACCATTTCCCGCCCTCAGACGCCGCCAATAAAGACCGCGCCTCAAGCGAATTTCTGACCCATGCACTGGCTTTGGCCACGGCGAAACGGGCGCGGCTGACGCATATTGACCTGACGCTCATTTGTGAAGCGCCCAAAATCGGGCCGCATCGTGATGCCATGCGCGCCGGTTTGAGCGCGCTCACCGGCTTGCCGCTCTCCGCCGTCTCGGTGAAGGCGACAACAACTGAAGGGCTGGGCTTTACCGGTCGCGGCGAGGGCATTGCCGCGCAAGCCACCGCCACACTGCTCATATCGGGAGAATAATAATGGCTCTGCATCCGCTTCCGGCGCATTTGCGCTTCTTCTCACCAGCCGCGTTGATTGCCACTTTCTTCGGCGCAGGCCTGCTGAAACCCGCCTCCGGCACATGGGGATCGCTGGCCGCTTTGGCCCCGGGTCTGCTTATTGCCGAGCGTTTTGGCCCATCCGGCCTGCTCATCAGCGCCGCCATTGCCTATGGCCTCGGCCATTGGGCCAGCACAATATGGATTAACGGCACGGCGGATAAAGACCCCTCGCCCATCGTGATTGATGAGGTCGCAGGCCTTTGGCTGACCCTCACCCTCGCGCCGCTCACCCCGCTGGGCATCGCACTGGCTTTCGGCTTGTTTCGTTTTTTCGATATTGTAAAGCCCTGGCCGGTGCGCTGGGCCGATAAAAACATTGGCGGCGCGACGGGCATTATGCTCGATGATGTCTTGGCCGGTATTTGGGCCGCTTTGGTGCTGCTGGCGACACATGAATTCGCCCTGATTTAAGGGATTAAAGGAGATAAATATGTTGTTTGATAAAAACCTGACCGATAAAGCCGCGACTTTGCTGAAAGCCGCAGGCGACAAAAAAATGCGGATTGCCTCGGCGGAAAGCTGCACGGGTGGATTGATTGCCGCGCTGATGACGGAAATTCCCGGCTCATCTGTGGTGGTCGGACGCAGCTTTATCACCTATTCCAACCGCGCCAAGCACGAGATTTTGCATGTGCCTGCCGATTTGCTGCGCGAGCATGGCGCCGTATCCGAGCTGGTTGTGCGCGCTATGGCGCAAAACACATTCGACATGACCAGCGCGCATTTGACGGTTGCCGTGTCGGGCATTGCCGGCCCGGGTGGCGGCTCTGCCGAAAAGCCTGCCGGATTGGTGCATATGGCGACCTGCCATGAGGGCGATGTCATTCATGTGAAGCATGAGTTTGGTGATATTGGCCGCACCGAAGTGCGTCTGGCGACGGTTGATGCGGCAATGGATATGCTTTTAAGCCGGTTTTAGATTATCCTTAGCCCGATAACCCACCCGCCGCGACGGGAGCTAACCGTAAATCTCAAGCGCGCGCTCTTCAAACGCGGCGACAAAACGCTCTACAACGCGGTTCATCATGGGCTGAATGATGCGCCGCAAAAGCGGCACGGCGAACTCAAACTGCAATTCGAAATGCACATCGCAGCCGGTTTCCGAATCTTCAAAAACCCATTGATTGAATAAATGCCGAAACGGCCCTTTGGCCTGATGCACGGTGACGGTGAGCGGCGACGCGCCCAGCTCAATGCGGCTGGCATAAGTCTCACGCAACATTTTATAACCAATGGCAAGGTCGGCCAGCATCTCGCTATCGCTGCGCTGGCGCACCCGCGCCGCCGTGCAATAGGGAATGAACTGGTCATAACTATCGACATCGGTAATCAGGTCGAACATTTGCTGCGCCGTGAACGGGCTTTGGCGCGTCAATTTAATCGCCTGCATGTCAGGCCTTTTGCTGTTTGGCCAAGCGGGCCGCTTTCAGCTTTTCAAAATCCGCATCGGCATGATGCGATGAGCGCGTCAGTGGCGTGGCCGACACCATTAAGAAGCCTTTGGCGCGGGCCTGCGTCGCCAGCCCGTCAAATTCTTCCGGTGTCCAAAACTTATCAATCGGCGCGTGTTTGCGGGTCGGCTGCAAATATTGGCCAATGGTTATGAAATCAATATCCGCCGAGCGCATATCATCCATCACTTGCATGACTTCTTCGCGCGCCTCGCCCAACCCGACCATAATGCCGGATTTGGTGAAAATCTCAGGGTCAAGCTGCTTCACGCGCTGCAAGAGATTCAGCGAATGAAAATAGCGCGCGCCCGGGCGAATGGTCAGGTAAAGGCGCGGCACGGTTTCCAAATTATGGTTGAACACATCCGGCTTGGCGGCGGCGACAATTTCCAGCGCGCCCTCTTTGCGTAAAAAATCCGGCGTCAGAATTTCCACCGTGGTTTGCGGCGAGACGGCCCGAATGGCGTTAATCGTATCGGCAAAATGCTGCGCGCCGCCATCATCAAGGTCGTCGCGGTCAACACTGGTAATCACCACATGACGCAGCCCCAGCCTGGCGACAGCATCTGCCACATGGGCAGGCTCTTGGCCATCAAGCGGCAGCGGCACACCGGTCGCCACATTGCAAAAAGCACAAGCGCGGGTGCAGGTCTCGCCCATAATCATGAAGGTGGCGTGTTTCTGCTCCCAGCACTCGCCAATATTCGGACACGCCGCTTCCTCGCAAACAGTGACCAGATTATGCTCTTTCACAATGGCGCGGGTCTCGGCATAGGCGGCCGAGCCGGGCGCTTTGGCGCGTATCCAGCTTGGCTTGCGGAGCACTGCGCTTTCCGGCCTGTTTTGCTTTTCAGGATGGCGCGGTTTTTGCGGCTTTTCAGGCTCGCCCGACAAACTGTCAATTACAATGGTCATGCCCCTTATATAGGCGCATTTGCCGTTTATTTATAGAGACATTGTGAAGCGTCGCCCGGCCGGATTAATTTAGGCGGGGATCGGTTTTGAAGACAATCGTCTCGTCGCGCCCGACCAGACCAAGCACCAAGCGCGCACGCTCATCGAGAAAATCAAGGTCGAGATTATCATTGCCCAACAGATTCACTTGCTGGCGCAACCCCGCATTATGGGCTTTGAGCGCGTCCAGTTCTTCTTGCAAAAAGGCTTTTTCGGTTTGCAAATGACGCCAACCACGCCAGCCGCGCTCGCCTTGTAAAGCCTGCATGGTCAATCCGGCAATCGCCAACATCAATACAAAGCTCGGTACGAGGCGGCGCAGGCGCAGCGGTTCTTGCCCAACAGTGCGGCTTGACGGCCGTGATGTCACAAAACGAATCATGGGATGACCGAATCACGATTTGATTCGCAGGGTCAAGCAAAAAGTGATTCGTCGCTTCTTTTCCAAGCAAAACATGACTCCGAGAGCGATGAGACCCTTTTATTTTGCGCTCGCCCCCTTCTCGTGTTAGCGTCCGCGACATGTTGAGACATGAAAGATTTTTATCCGTCGGTCTGCTGGTGCTGGTGCTGCAAATGGGCCTCGCCCACGCAGTGCAGCACGACCTGCACGACTTTAATCCGTCCGACATAAAAATCGAACATGATGACAGCGATTGCTTGCAAAGCGATACACCCCATGCCAAATCGGCATTGCCGCCTATGGGTTTTAGATTTGCTCGCGCTGAAAACCAGGCCTCCCAAGCCGCTATCACGCGCCACACCAAGCGCCTATATTCAAAGGCCAGCCCACGCGCACCCCCCTTCTCTCTCTGATTTTCATTTTATTATAAAAATTCACAGGGAGGTTCTCATGAACCGGAAAATGCAAGTCGCCGCTTTACTCGGCGCAACCATGCTCAGCACGTCAGTCTGGGCGCAAGAAGTCGATGAAGTCATTGTTTATAGCTCGCCCTTTAAAAAGGCAGCAACCGACGTCATCTCAGCAACTGAAATCCTTGATGCCGATATGATTAGCGCTCAGGTAAATGGCCCGATTGGCGATATTCTGTCGAAATTGCCGGGCGTAAGTAATGCTGGTTTCGGTCCGGCTGTCGGCCAGCCTGTCATTCGCGGGCTGGGTGGCTATCGTATTGACGTGATGCAAAACGGAATGACGGTTGGCGATATTGCCGCTTCGGGCAGCGACCACGCCAATGCGCTCAGCCTGTTTGATGCCAATCGCGTTGAAGTTCTGAAGGGCCCTGCTGCACTGCGCTATGGTGCTTTCGCCGCAACCGGTGTCGTGAACAGCTTTAACCGCCATCTCGATGGCGATGCTGAGGACAGCTCGGATATTTTGGTTGAATATGGCGACAATGCTGACGAAACCATTACCGCCTTCCACGCGCGGCGCGGTGGTTTTGCCGTTTCAGCTTATTCTCAAGATGCCGATGACATCACCATTCCGACTCATGCGGAAAGTGATCATATGATTGCGGAAGAAAGAGAACATGCCATAGAGCTGGGGGAACCTGTTGAGCCTCACCCTGCCCACACGGAAGGTGATGGCGAGAATACGGCCACCGAAAACCAAGGCTTTACGCTGTCCGGTCAGTTTGGCGATGACCAAACCAATATCGCCCTTATGTTGTCGTCAACCGACATGGAATATGGTGTGCCGGGCGGCCACGCACATGGCGGAGCCAGCAATGAAGTCGTTACCATTGATATGGAGCAACAAACCGTTCAGGCCATTTTGAACCATACGCCTTCATCCGGCATTTTTAACAATCTGCGTGGGGATATTAGCCTTTCGCAGCTTGAACAAGATGAATTGGAAAATGGCAATGTGCATACCACATTTGAACAAGATAGCCTGCACCTACGCGGCGAAGCCACAGCCACAATTCTCGACTGGAAGTCGCTACTCGGTCTTGAGTTTCGAGATATCGAGTTGGAAATGCCGGAAGTTCATAGTGGCGATGACGAGGATGATGGCGAAGACGCGCACTTCTACCTACCAAATACGGAGCGCACCCAATATGGCTTATTTGCTTTCGCAGAACGCGCAAATAATGGCTGGCTGACTGAGTTGGCTCTTCGTTTTGATAATGCGGAACTAAGCTCGCTTCACACAGAAGATGCCAGTGAAAATGCGACAAAGTCGTTTGATATCGTAAACTCCTCAGCCGGTCTGGCCCGCAAGCTGGATGGCAATTTGCTGGTCGGCGGTTCGGTTTCATCAACAGAACGGGCACCCTCGCAGGTTGAATTGTTTGCTGAAGGCGAACATGTCGCCGCCGGGCGGTCAGAATATGGCGATGTCACATTAGATACGGAAACGTCTTTATCGACTGAACTCTACGCGCGCAAAGCTTGGGGCAAGAGCCAATTGCGTGTCTCAATCTTCAACAATGACTATAGCGACTTCATCTACCTGCAACATGAAGATGGCGGCATTGATGTAGATGGCGACGGCAGCATTGCGTCTGACGGCGAAGATTGCACGGGCGAGAATTGCTTTGCCTATAAGCAGCAAGACGCCGAATTGAGCGGTTTCGAGCTTGATTATCAAACCATGCTCACACTGGGTGGCCGTATGTGGGACGCCTCAGTCACCTATAGCACGCTGACCGGAGAATTGGATGATGGCAATAATCTCCCTTCCATTCCGGCGGACAAAATCGGCTTGGGTCTGGGCACAAGCTTCAATTCGGTTGCCGTGCAATTGGATGTCGAGCAGGTCTCAGACCAAGATGATATTGGCCTAGCTGAATTGAAAACCGATGGCTTCACCAATGTCGATATTTCGGCCAGCTACCAGCCCCTGCAATATGAGGGTCTGACCCTAAGCGCCGCCATTCGCAATGTGACGGATGAAGAAATCCGCCGCCATGCCAGCCCGCTGAAAGACAAAATGCCGGAAGCCGGGCGCGATATTCGCCTGACCGCCCGCTATAAATTCTAAGGTAAACGCGCCCGCTCGCCCCTTAGGCAAGCGGGTGCTTTTACCCAAAAGAAAAGGCCCCGTCTCACGATGGGGCCTTTTTATTTACTGCCAATAAGGTCGGCTTACTTCAAAATATCCTTACCCGGATAAATCGCATTATCGCCCAGCGCTTCTTCAATGCGGATGAGCTGGTTGTATTTTGCCAAGCGGTCAGAGCGCGCCAGCGAGCCAGTTTTAATCTGACCGACATTCAGCGCCACCGCCAAATCGGCAATGGTGGCGTCTTCCGTTTCGCCCGAGCGGTGCGACATGACGGCGGTATAGCTGGCCTTATGCGCCATTTCGACGGCCTGCATGGTCTCGCTCAATGTGCCGATTTGATTGACTTTGACGAGAATGGAATTAGCCACGCCTTTTTCAATGCCATCGGCCAAGCGCGCCGGATTGGTGACGAATAAATCATCGCCGACCAATTGCACCTTATCGCCCACGGCGTCGGTCAGCGCTTTCCAGCCATCCCAATCATTTTCATCCATGCCATCTTCAATCGAGATGATGGGGAAACGGGTGCATAAATCGGCCCAATAGGCGGCCATCTCACCGGCGTCGAGCTTTTTGCCCTCGCCCGCCAAATTGTAAACGCCGCCTTCGTAAAACTCGGTCGCCGCCGCATCCAGCGCGAGGTGAATGTCATCGCCTGGTTTATAACCGGCTTTTTCAATCGCCTTCATCACATAGCCCAGCGCGTCATCGGTTGAGGCGAGGTTCGGCGCAAAGCCACCCTCATCACCGACACCCGTTGCCAAACCATCAGCGTTCAACAGCCCTTTCAACGTGTGGAACACTTCTGCGCCCATCCGCACCGCCTCTTTTATATTGTCGGCGGCAACCGGCATAATCATGAATTCTTGAACATCAATCGGATTATCGGCATGCGCGCCACCATTGACGATATTCATCATCGGCACGGGCAGCGTCTTGGCATTGGCCCCGCCAATATAACGCCAAAGCGGTGTGTCCCGGCTTTCCGCCGCCGCTTTCGCAACCTCCATAGAGACGCCGAGAATGGCGTTTGCGCCGAGGCGGGCTTTATTATCCGTGCCGTCCAATTCCAGCATGATGCGGTCAAGGTGTAGCTGCTCGGTCGCGTCAATGCCGCATAGCGCAGCGAAAATCTCGCCATTCACCGCATCCACGGCTTTTTGCACGCCCTTGCCGAGATAGCGTTTTTTATCGCCATCGCGCAGTTCAACCGCCTCATATTGGCCGGTGGAAGCACCGGAAGGCACGGCGGCGCGGCCAAAGCTACCATCCTCCAGCAGCACATCGACTTCAACCGTCGGATTGCCGCGGCTGTCGAGAATTTCACGTCCGATAATGTCAAGAATGGCAGTCATTGCGCCCTCGCTTTTGTCACTTGAGTTGCGTTTGTCTTAGCGTGAATCCGAAGCTCGTGCAAATTCCTGCGGTTCGGTTTAAAAGAAGCCATGAGCACATCACCCAAAGCCCTTATTTTGTTTTCCGGCGGACAGGACTCCACCGCCTGCCTCGCCTATGCGCTAGACAAATTCGACCATGTGGAGACATTGGGCTTTGATTATGGCCAGACCCATAAAATCGAACTCGACTGTCGCGCCGCCTTGCGCGCCGAAATGGCCAAGCTGAATGGCTGGGGCGACAGGCTGGGCGATGACCACACGCTCTCCCTGCCCGCCTTGGCCGAGATTGGCGGCACGGCCCTTATCGGCGACGGAGAGATTAAGATGATGGCAAATAATCTGCCCTCGACTTTCGTGCCCGGGCGCAATCTGTTATTCCTCACCTATGGCGCGGCGCTGGCTTATCGGCGCGGGCTGGATGTGCTGGTCGGCGGCATGTGCGAAACCGATTTTTCGGGCTATCCCGATTGTCGCCGCGACACGCTGGACGCGCTGGAGACCGCCCTCAATAAAGGCATGAAGAGCGCCATCACCATTGACACGCCGCTTATGCATATCGACAAGGCCGCGACTTGGGCGCTGGCGCAACAGCTTGGCGGCGCGGCGCTGGTTGAGCTGACGATTGAGCACAGCCACACATGCTATCGCGGCGATCGCGCCACGCGCCACGTTTGGGGCTATGGCTGCAATGATTGTCCGGCCTGCGAATTGCGCGCCGCCGGTTATGAGAAATGGCAAGCCAATAAAGGGGCCGCATGAGCTATAGCGTTAAAGAAATGTTTTTCACCCTGCAAGGCGAAGGCGCGCAAGCCGGTCGCCCCGCCGTGTTTTGTCGCTTTTCGGGCTGCAATTTATGGTCGGGCCGCGAAGAAGACCGCGCCACCGCGCAATGCAGTTTTTGCGATACGGATTTTGTCGGCACGGATGGCCAAAATGGCGGCAAATTCGCCGATGCCAATGCGCTGGCAGACGCGATTGCCGCGCATTGGCCTGAAGACCCGATTGGGCCGGACGCCTATGTCGTCTTTACCGGCGGCGAGCCATGCCTGCAACTGGACGCAGGTTTGTTGGACACCCTAAAGGCGCGCAATTTTGAATGTGCGGTTGAAACCAATGGCACGCTGGATGTGCCGGCGGGCGTCGATTGGATTTGCGTCAGCCCGAAGCCGCAATCCACCCTCGCGCAGACCCGCGGCCATGAATTGAAATTCGTTTATCCGCAAGACGCGCTGTCGCCCGACCAATTTGCCGAATTGGATTTTGAGCATTTTTATTTGCAGCCTATGGATACGGGCGAGGCCGAAACAAGCTGGCATAATGTGCAGGCCGCCATCGCCTATTGCCTGCAAAATCCGCAATGGCGGTTGAGCCTGCAAACCCATAAAATAATTGGACTTGATTAAGGCTTTGAAGAAGCGGAATTGACCCGATTCCGCTTTTGCGCCATAAGCGGGGCATGAAATTGTCGCGCGAATTTACCTTTGATGCCGCCCACAGCCTCGACCATTATCCGGCAGGCCACGCCAATACGCGCGTGCATGGGCACAGCTTTCGCGCGCGCGTGACGGTGGAAGGCCAGCCCGACAGCAATGGCCAGATTGTTGACCTTGAAGAAATGGGCCGCCAGCTGAATGACATCCGCAATAAGCTCGACCACCAAATGCTGAACGAGATTGATGGGCTGGAGCAGCCGACACTGGAAAATCTTTGCCTGTATATTTGGGATAATCTGCAAAATGGCCTGCCGCAAATCAGCGCCGTCGAAGTGTTTCGCGATAGCCTCGGCCAGTCATGCCTCTATCAAGGGAGCCAGCATGTCCACTAAAGCGCCAAAATCAAAAGCGCCCACATCAAGAGGAAGCGACGCCAGCGGCGCAACCATGTTGGGCGTGCAAACCGGTCTGCCCGCCTCGCCCGATGAGGCCGTGTTGGAAGCCGTGCCGAACCCGCATCCCGATACGCTTTATGTGGCGCGCTTTGCCGTGCCCGAATTCACCTCCATCTGTCCGGTCACCGGCCAGCCCGATTTCGCGCATATCGTCATCGATTATGTGCCAGACCAATATCTGGTCGAGAGCAAAAGCTTCAAATTATTTATGGGCAGCTTTCGTAATCATGGCGCATTCCACGAGGATTGCACGCTGATGGCCGCCAAGCGGCTGATTGAGTGCATGAAACCGAAATGGCTGCGTATTGGCGGCTATTGGTATCCGCGCGGCGGCATTCCGATTGATGTTTTTTGGCAATCTTCCGAGCCACCCGAGGGCCTGTTCATCCCCGACCAAGGCGTTCCACCCTATCGGGGGCGTTAAATTAAAAGTGGTCGCAGAGCGCGCCTAGCTCACGATTTCGTGAATCTCTTTCAGCGTTTTCAGCAAGTCTTTGGCATCAGAGAGCGGCAGGCAGCTTGGCGCATCGCATAAGGCTTCGTCAGGCTTCGGGTGAAACTCAAGGAACACGCCATTGGCTCCGGCGGCAATGGCTGACTTCGCCAATACGGAAACGCCGTCGCGGCGACCGCCGGTTGACGCGCCTGCTGTGCGCGGGTCTGCGCCGGGCAATTGCACGGCATGGGTGGCGTCCATCGTCACCGGCACGCCGAGCTTTTTCATTTCCGGAATGCCCAGCATATCAACGACCAGATTATTATAGCCGAAACTGGTGCCCCTATCGCACAAAATGAGCTGAATATCGGGCGCGGCTTCGCGCGATTTTGAGATGATATTGGCGCAGTCCCAAGGCGCGAGGAATTGCGCTTTTTTGGCATGCAGCCAGCCGCCCTGCGCCGCCACCGCGCGCGCCGTGGCAACCACCAAATCCGTTTGCCGCACGAGAAAGGCCGGAAGCTGAACGACTTCGGCAATCTCAGCCACCGCTTCGGCTTGCGCGACTTCGTGCAAATCAGTCACCACCGGCACGCCGTGCTTGGCTTTCACCGCCTCGAGTATGGGCAGGCCCTCAGCCATGCCCGGCCCGCGATAGCTGGTGACAGAGGAGCGATTGGCTTTATCCCAACTGGCTTTGAAAATATAAGGCAGGTCAAGCTCGGCGCAGATGGCTCTCAGCTCGGCGCAGACTTCTTGTGCGAGACCTTCATCTTCCAGCACATTAAGGCCCGCCATGACGACCAGCTTTTCGCCATCGCCGATTTTAATGCCGTATTTTTTCAGTTCCAAAATATCCATTTTGACCTCTAAACCGGACGCAATCCGCGCCTCTTTATACCAGACGCGACTGCGTCTCTTTATACAAGACGCGACTGCGTCATTGCCGCTTCAATAAATGAAGCAAAAAGCGGATGCGGCGCAAATGGCCGCGATTTCAACTCGGGGTGAAATTGCACCCCAATATACCACGGATGCTCAGGTATCTCGACAATCTCGGGCAACACGCCATCGGGCGAAACGCCGGAGAACACCAAACCCTCAGCTTCCAATATTTTGCGATAATTCATATCAACTTCATAGCGGTGGCGGTGGCGCTCAGAAATCACCCGCGTGCCGTAAATTTCTTCCACGCGACTGCCCTCTTGCAGATAGGCCTCAAACGCACCGAGCCGCATGGTGCCGCCCATATCGCCCTCAATGCCGCGCTTTTGCAGCATATCGCCATCGGCCCATTCGGTCATCAGCCCGACCAGTTTTGTGCCGGTGCGGCCAAACTCACTGGAGACGGCATCACGAATTCCGGCCATATTGCGCGCCGCTTCCAACACCGCCATTTGCATGCCGTAGCAAATGCCGAAATAAGGCACATTGCGCGTGCGGGCAAAATTGGCCGCGGCAATCTTGCCTTCCGCGCCGCGCTCGCCAAAGCCGCCGGGCACGAGAATGCCATTTACTTTTTCAAGATAAGAGGCGGCGTCTTCGCGCTCAAATATCTGGCTGTCCATCCATTCAATATTCACGCCGACATTATTGGAAATCCCGCCATGTTGCAGGCTTTCAATCAGCGATTTATAGGCGTCTTTCAACTCGGTATATTTCCCGACAACGGCAATGTTTACCTCGCCTTCCGGCTCGCGCACGGCGGTCATGACCTCGTCCCAAACGCTCAAATCGGGCGCCGGAGCATCCTCAATGCCAAACGCACTCAGCACTTCCACATCCAGCCCTTCAGCGTGATAGGCATGCGGCACGGCGTAAATGCTATCGACGTCTTGCGCCTCAATCACCGAGCTTTCGCGCACATTACAAAACAGGCCGATTTTCCTTTTTTCGCCTTCCGGAATCGGCCGGTCGCAGCGACACAGCAAAATATCCGGTTGAATACCGATGGAGCGCAATTCCTTCACCGAATGTTGCGTCGGCTTGGTTTTCATCTCGCCCGCAGCGGCGATATAGGGCAATAAAGTTAGGTGAACGAAGATGGAGCGTCGGCGCGGCAAATCATTATTAAGCTGGCGAATGGCTTCAAAAAACGGCAAAGCCTCAATATCGCCCACCGTGCCGCCGATTTCGCACAGCACAAAATCGACATCATCAATATCGGTTTGCACAAAATTCTTAATCGCATCGGTGACATGAGGAATAACCTGCACCGTGCCGCCAAGATAATCACCGCGCCGCTCTTTCGCGAGAATATCGCGATAAATCTGGCCGGTGGTCACATTATCGCCTCGCGAGGCGGGCACGCCGGTAAAGCGTTCATAATGGCCAAGGTCGAGGTCGGTTTCCGCCCCGTCATCGGTCACATAAACTTCGCCATGCTGATAAGGCGACATGGTGCCCGGATCAACGTTGAGATAGGGGTCGAGTTTCCGCAATCGGACCTTATAACCACGGGCTTGAAGCAATGCGCCCAAAGCCGCAGAAGCCAAACCTTTTCCGAGTGATGAAACCACGCCGCCGGTGATGAAAATATATCGCGCCATGGGAGTTCAAATTAAACAGGCGGAATGATTCGCGCGAGTCGAAAAACGCGAATCACAGGCTTATTAACACTTATTGTTAAAGCGGCGAGCCTCGGGCTGGTTTTATTCAGGGCTTATTCTGGACTGGGCAAATCGCTCGGCAAATTCGGCAGAATCGGCGCCGGTGCCTGCGGTGTTGAGCCGGATGGCCCGCCCTCAATCACCCCATCCAAAACCGAGGAGCGATTTTCAATCGTGCCGAGCACGGTGAGGCCGATAGATGTCAGAAAAAACACACCGGCGAGAACAGCGGTCGCCCGCGTCATCGCACTGCCCAGACCACGCGCACTCATCATGCCGTCATTGCCACCGCCAATGCCCAGCGCACCGCCCTCAGAGCGTTGCAAAAGCACCAGTACAATCATGGCGACTGCGACCATTAAATGAATGACCAAAAGGATGGTGGTCATAGGATTCTCCGTGACATCTCGTCTTAAACTTGCGCTCGTATAGCGTGTTTAATGGCAGAAAGCAAACAACAAGGCGCGTGACTAAATTGCGACACCCGGTGATAAACAAACCGGCTTAATCGGAAATTAGTGTCTTAGTGGTCTCATCGGCGGCTAGGTTAACAATTATAGCATTTGTGAGCATCATTATGCGTTTGTTTGAAGCAAAAGAGACGAAAAACAGCAACCCGTTCGGTTATAAAACCGGCCAATCGGTTCAGCTAAAATCCGGTGGCCCGAAAATGACGGTCGATGGCATTGCCTATAATGGCTATATTCAATGCACTTGGTTCGATGATAACGAGCTAAAGAGCGCGCGGCTTGCCCCCGCATCGCTCAGCCCCGTCGCATCGGGTGCTAAAGATAAGCCTTCAAAATCCCATAAAAATCTTGCGCCTTCAGGCTCGCGCCGCCAACAAGCGCACCGTTAACATGCGGCACAGCCATTAATTCAGCGGCATTGGCCGGTTTCACGGAACCGCCATAGAGAATTCGCATTTTCGCGCCTTCATCGCCGAAGCGGCGCACCAGCGCTTTGCGGAGCGCGGCATGCACCTCGCCCACTTGTGCGGCGGTCGGCGTCAGGCCGGAGCCAATGGCCCAAACCGGCTCATAAGCAATAACCGTATTTTTGGCCGTGCATCCGGCAGGCAATGAACCGCGCAACTGGCCTTGCACGACTTTGAGTGTCTCGCCCGCTTTGCGCTGTTTCAGGCTTTCCCCGACACACATTATGGCAAGCAATCCGGCCCGATGCGCCGCCTCAACTTTGGCCCGCACCTGCTTATCGGTTTCGCCATGGTCAGCGCGGCGTTCTGAATGGCCGATTATGACTGCCTTCGCCCCGGCCTGTTTCAGCATGTCGGCTGAAATATCGCCGGTATGCGCGCCGCTGATATTGGCATGGCAATCTTGCCCGCCCAGCGCACTGCCCTTGGCTTTCTGATCTGCCATGCGCGGTAATAAGGTGGCAGGCGGGCAAATCATCACATCGGCCTTGACCCGCCCTTTGGATTTTGAGGGCTTCAGCGCGGTGGCGAGTTTACGCAATTCCGAGAGGTCTTTCTTCGACCCGTTCATTTTCCAATTCCCGGCGACCAAGGCTCGAATTGTCGGACTGTTTTTTGGCGCGGCCATGCTTATCTCCCTAAAATATAACTTTGACTGTTTACCCCGTTCGCCCGCTTGCGACAAGCGACAGGGCAGACTATGATGCCGCCGAATTATAGCGGCGATTTCCGCCAGAAAGCGAAAGACAAAAATGCTTGAATTTCTGCGTAGCAAAGCCAGTGGTGTGCTTGGCATTCTTCTCATCGGCCTCCTTGTCATTGCCTTTGGGCTATGGGGCATTGCCGATACATTTACCGGCTTTTCAAATAGCGAGATTGCCTCTGTCGGCAGCAAGAAAATTGACCGGCAAGAATTTCAACTGCGCTATGTGCAAACCACGCGCGACCTGTCGCGCCGTTTGGGCACAACATTATCGGCCACCGACGCCAGCAATCTCGGCGTGACGCGGCAAGTGCTGGTTAATATGTTGGGCGGTGCGGCGCTGCATGAGGCATCCGACCAAATGGGGCTGGCCTTTGGCGATGAGGCGATTGCCGCCGCCATTTTGAAAGACCCGAATTTTGCCGGTGTGAATGGCGAATTTGACGAGCCGACCTTCCGGGCCGTGCTGGCGCAAAACGGACTTGATGAAAAATTATTTGTTGAAGACCAACGCCGCTTTCACCTGACCAATCAATTGACCGATGCGAGCATTGACCGCGCGCTGATGCCGAAACTTTTAATGGAGAGCCTGTATCAGCACTTCCTCGAGCGGCGCGTCGCCAATTATATGATTTTGACGCTTGAGCAAACCGATGAGACCGGCGAGCCGACAGATGAAGAATTGGAAACTTTCTTTAATGAGACGCGCTTGCGCTTCGCCCAAGCCGAGACGCGCTCAGGCCATGCGCTTGTTGTGTCGCCCGCTCGCTTCGCCGAGCTTATCAACATTGACCGCGCCACATTGGAAGAGGAATACGAGCTTTCCATGAGCGAGTTCACCGTCGCCGAAAAGCGTAAAGTTGACCAGCTTGTGCTGGCCGATGACACGGAGGCCGCCCGCGTGAGAGAGCAAAAAGCCAATGGCGTCCCCTTTGTCGAGATTGTCGATGGCGCAGGCCAAAGCCTTGAGAACACGGATTTGGGCGAGATTGAACGCGGCGATATGATTTCCGCTGACCTTGCCGAGATTGCCTTCTCAATGGAAAAAGGCGAAATCAGCGATGTGATTGAAGGCCCGCTGGGCTATGTGGTGTTGCGCGTGCGCGACATTAAACCGGGCGCAACCCTGTCGCTTGACGCCGTCGAAGACCGACTGCGCCAGCGCATTATTTATGACCGCGCCTTGGAAGACATGCTGGCCTTCACCGAAACGGTAGAAGACGAATTGGCGGGCGGTGAGACGCTTGAGAATATCGGCCAACGCTTCGCCCTCGACGTCATTAAAATCGACAATATCACCAATAATGGCAAAACCCTTGATGGTCGGGAATCGGCTCTTTTGGCGCGCTATGACGCGCTGACCGGCCTGTTGTTTGAAAGCTCGATTAGCGAGGATATTCCGATGCAGGAAATGGAGGACGGCTCGTTTATTTGGCTGCGCCTTAATGATGTGACGCCGTCTATCGTGCCGCCGCTCAAAGATGTGCGCGACGCCGTAACGGCTGAGTGGAAAGTTGATGAGCGCAGCAAATTATTGCAAGCCATGGCCGAGCATATGGTCAAAGTCGGCAATGAAACGGGCAGCTTTAAATCCGCCGCCCAAGGGTTTAAGCGCAAGCCGCTTGTATCTGAGCCAATGACCCGCCAAGTGTCGAATGACACATTTAGCAGCGAAGCTGTGGCGCGCTTGTTCGCGGTCGGTAAAAATAAATTTGCCTGGGCCAGTGTCGGCTTTGGCGGCGAGATTATTGTCATGCAAGCCGCCGATATTATTGAAGCTGAGCTGAATGATGGCGCGGCAAAAGACATTATTTTTGATGGCGAGCAGCGCAAATATTACAATGATTTGAGCAATCAATTCGTACTCAGCCTGCAACAAAATTTCGGCACATCCGTCAATCAAACGAATTTGGATCTCGCAGCGCGCGACTTGGTGACGCGATGATGGCAGCCTCGCCGGACCGCGCAGCCTTTGTCGCGGCCTATGCTGACGGCACGCCGCAGCTTGTCTGGACCGAGTTGATTGCCGATTTGGAAACGCCGGTTGCGGCCTATCTGAAATTATCGGGCGGGGAAGATTTCAGCTTTCTTTTGGAGTCTGTTGAAGACGGCGATATTCGGGGCCGCTACTCGATGATTGGCCTTGCGCCCGATTTATTGTTTCGCGTCAGTGACGGGAAGCCGGAAATAAATCGCGCCGCGCAGCAAGAACGCGGCAGCTTCACGCCAATGGAAGGCGCGCCGCTCGACGCTTTACGTGCCGTGCTGGCCGAGTCGCGCCTTGATGTCCCCGAAGGTCTCGCGC
>JAQWZC010000123.1 GCA_029253645.1 Alphaproteobacteria bacterium
ATATAGATTGGGAAAGCGCAAATCATAGCAAATGCTCAACCCCAAAGTGACACCCTGCACCTCAGCCGTCACAAGGGCCGCACCGGCTTGATAGGCGGCGCTTTCATGGTGACGCTCGCCATCCTCCAGTTCGACATCAAACATATGGATTTTGTCATATTGCGCCTGAAGCTGCCCGTCAGCGGCAATCAGCACGCTGCGATTCACCGCCTTATCGCTGTCTTCATCGGCCAATATGAGCGAGCCGACCAGCAGTGTCACGCCATTGGCTTTGGCAATATTTTGCAGCGTCGCCAGCACTTGGCTATCGCCTTGCGTTTCCAGCCGCGCCTGCATGGCGGCGCGATTTTTTTCCATAAATGTGCAGGTTTCGGGCAAGGCCACAATATCCGCACCGGCTTTCGCCGCCTCTTGCACCTGCGCCTCAATCAGTTTCAGATTTGCCGACGGGTCGCAAGCCGTGGTCATTTGCACGCAGGCTATTTTCATCTCACATCCTCTCGGGCAACACCACACGCGCCGCCGTTACCACATAAATAGGCGCGGCACCGGCCCGACGCAAGGTGCGCGCCATAGCCTCAACCGTCGCGCCTGTGGTCAAGACATCGTCAATAATCACCACAGCGCGACCCTTCAGGCGATGCGCTTGATTTTTCGGCACGGCAAAAGCCCCGCGTAAATTGCGCTTGCGCCCGGCCCGCGTCAGTCCGATTTGTCGCGGCGTGGCCCGAATACGCGCCACCGCATGCAGTGCCATGCTTTGGCCGCTCAACACCGCCACATGGCGACAGATTTCCGCCGATTGATTAAACCGCCGCCAAACAAGCCGCCGCCGATGCAAGGGCACCGGCACTAAAAGCGCATGACGCGGCAGCGCCTCGGCCAGACGGCTATAAATTAACCGCGCCAAAAGCTGCGCCAATTCGCGGCGGTCACCGAATTTCATGCGTTTGACCAAGGCCGCGCCGCTGCCCTTATAAGCAAAGGCCGCGCGCGCTTTATCATAAGGCGGCGGATGCGCCCGCGCCAATGGGCTGATGGTCTCCGCGCCCAAATCAACCGGCATGGGCAGGCCGGTGATGCGGCACACCGGACCGGTGATGAATTGCACATCGAGCCAACACGAGGCGCATAACCCGTCATCATCGCCCAGCGGCGCATGACATACCGGACACGCGGGCGGCACCAGCGCGCGCACAAAAAAGCGCAGCGGCGCGACAAGCCGATGCCATAGGCCGCGCTTTTCATATGCGTCATGAGCGGCCTGTTTTATGATTGTTTTTACAGCCATCAATGCCATATTGCCGCTCATGCAGAGTAATGTCCCGCAAATATTTGACCGCGCCCGTTTGCGCCGCAATCGCGCCCGCCGCGCCGCCGCATTGGGCGATTATGATTTTCTATTGCGCCGCGCCGCCAATGATTTGGCCGGACGCATCGCCTTGCAAAACCGCCGCTTCGACACCGCCCTGTGCCTTGGTGCATCGGCGGGTGCATCAGGGGGTGTTTTGCGAGACGCTTTGGCGGCGCATGGGGATGCGCGCATCGCCACTTTAATTGAGGCTGATATGGCCGCGCCCCTCGTGCCGCAAGGCGGGCTGGTATTGGATGAGGAGGCCTTGCCGCTCAAGCCGCACAGCCTTGATTTAATCGTCTCGCTTTGGGGGCTGCATCATGTCAATGATTTGCCCGGCGCATTATTGCAAATCCGCCACGCCCTGAAACCCGATGGCTTGTTTCTCGCGGCCCTGCCCGGCGGGACAACATTGGCAGCTTTGCGGGCCGCATTTTTGCAAAGTGAAGCCGCGATTTTGGGCGGGGCGCAGCCGCATATTCACCCATTTGCCGATTTGCAAGATTTGGCCGGATTGATGCAACGCGCCGGTTTCGCCCTGCCCGTCGCCGATAGCGATATGGTGCATGTGCGCTATCAAAACCCCTATCGGCTGCTGGATGATTTGCGCGGCATGGGCGAGGCCAATGTGCTGACGGCGCGCCCGCGGCAATTTTTACGGCGCGATGTGTTAACCGCGGCCTTGGCGCAATTCGCGCAAGAAACCCAAGAAGACGGCAAGGCCGTGGCGACGTTTGAAATATGCTATCTCGCCGGATGGGCGCCGCATGAAAGCCAGCAGCAAGCGCATGAAGAAGGCCAGCCCTTTACCCGTTTTGATGAAAGCGCGCTTGAATAACCCGCCTAAAGCCCGTCGCGCAAAGCTGCGATAAGCGGCTTATCGGCCGGTGGCATGGGCAAGTCAAATAAATCACGCGGGCGCAGCCATTGGGTTTTTTGTCCCTCACGCGGGGCCATTTGCCCGTCCCATTTGCGGCACACATAAAGCGGCATGAGCAGGTGAAAATCGGCATCTGCATCGCTATAGGCATGGCTGGCAAAGCTCAGCGGTGCCAAACAAGCCGCCGTGACATCAATCGATAATTCTTCTTTCAATTCACGAATAAGCGCCGCTTCGGGCGTTTCGCCGCGCTCGACTTTACCGCCCGGAAATTCCCATAAACCTGCCAGGGTCTTGCCCGCCGGACGCTCGGCCACCAAAACGCGACCATCGGCATCGACCAGCGCGCAGGCCACGACCAGAGTGATATTAGCTGCGGTAATCGGCATTGATGGAAATATAGCCATGCGTTAAATCGCTGGCCCAAATGCGGGCTTTGCCTTTGCCCTTGCCCTTATCGGCGCCGACATTGACGGCAATGGAAATTTCTTTGCCCTTCATATGGCGCGCCACCGGTGCCTCTTTATAGCCGGGCACGACTTTGCCACTGCGCGCCACTTTAATGCCGCCAATAGAAATCGCCAGCCGGTCGCGCTCGGCTTTTTCGCCCGATTTGCCAATGGCCATAACAATGCGGCCCCAATTGGCGTCTTCGCCGGCAATGGCGGTTTTGACTAAGGGCGAATTGCCAATGGCAAGACCGATGCGCCGCGCCGCTGCATCGCTTTCTGCGCCCGCCACTTCAATGGTCATCAGCTTGCTTATGCCTTCGCCATCGCGCGCCACTTGCTGCGCCAGATCTTGCATCACCGCCGCCAGCGCTTTTTGAAACGCCGCCAGCCTTTTATCATTGGCGCTTCGCACCGCCGCACCGGCGATTTTCTTCTCGCCCGTCGCCACCAAAAGACAGGTGTCGGAGGTTGATGTGTCGCTATCTACGGTCACGCAATTAAAGCTGTCCTGATTGGTTTGGCTCAATAATTTTTGCAGCACCGCCACCGGCAAAGCGGCATCGGTGAAAATAAAGGCCAGCATGGTCGCCATATCGGGCGCAATCATGCCCGAGCCTTTGGCGATGCCGGTCAGGGTCACTTGCTCTTTGCCGAATTTGGCCGTCGCGGTCGCCAGTTTGGGAAATGAATCCGTGGTCATAATGGCGCGCGCCGCCGCCTGCCAATCGGCTGCGCCATCGGCCTGTTGCACCGCCTTCAGCACGGGCGCAGTTTCCAGCACCTCGCCAATCACGCCGGTGGAGGCGACCAGCACCTCATGGGGCTTGCAACCAATCTGCTCGGCCGTCGCTTGTGCCGTGACCAATGCCGCTTTAGCTCCGGCTTGGCCGGTAAAGGCATTGGCATTGCCCGCATTGACCAAAAGAGCGCGGGCCTTGCCTTTTGCGGCGCGTAAATTGGCGCGTGATAAATCCACCGCCGCTGAGGGCATTTTGGATTGGGTAAAGACCCCCGCCACAGTGCTGCCCGCAGGCAAGGCAACCAGCAACACATCATCGCGGCCTTGATAGCGCGCCCCGCTGGCCAGCGCACTGAGGCGCACATGGCCGAGCGCTTTCGGCTTGGCCATTTTTTTGGGCGCCAAAGGCGAGACGGGCAAATCTTGTGGCATGAGGCTGGACTACTTTCCTTTTTATGCTGGCTTTCTAATGCTCGCTTTTTAACGCTGGCTCTTCACTTTTAGCTATTCACTGCTTGTCGGGATTTGGACGAATTGAATATCCGCGCCCTGGCGTAAATCGTCATAAACACCGCGCCGCGCTTCGCTGATGAGAATTTGATAAATCTGGTCGCGCACATCATCCAGCGCCGGTGTCGGCTTGGTGCGGCGGTCTTCCAGCTTAATCACATGCCAGCCAAATTGCGTTTTAACCGGTTCGGAGACTTTGCCTTTTTTCAACTTAAAGGCCGCCTCTGAAAACGGCGCAACCATCGCATCGCGGTCAAAATAGCCGAGGTCGCCGCCGCCCGCGCCGCTTGGGCCTTTGGAGCGTTTCTTGGCAAGCTCGATAAAATCGCCGCCATTTTTCACCGCCGCAATCACGGCCTCGGCTTCGGCGCGGCTATCCAATAAAATATGGCGCGCGCGCACTTCTTCTTGCTTCGGGCCTTCGACAATATTTTTCTGATAATAAGCCGTCACGCTCTCTTCATTGACGCGCTCCATCAGCCGCGTGCCGACATAGACATCTTGCAGGGCTTTTTGCTTCAAAAAAGCCGCGCGCTTTTCAACCTCAGGGTCATTTTCAAGCCCGGCTTGACGCGCCGCATTGGCCGCCAAAAGCCGCTCCACCATAAAGCTGACAAGCGTTTCAAAGCGCTGACGCTCGGGCAATTGCCCGACCAGCCCCATAAGCTCATCCTCAGCCATTGAAATATCATCATAAGTAATGGCCATGCCATTGACCGTGACGACCGTGTTTTGCGGCGTGTTTTGTGGCGTGTTTTGCGACCCGTCCTGTGCTTGTGCGGCACCCCAAGGGCTGCCCATTAAGGCGATACCAAAACTGACCGTCAAAGCGGCTTTACTGATTATAAACCGAAGTTGCATAAAACTTTTCCTTCATCCTTCGCGCTGCATATTGAAGCCGAAGGCAGTATTTAACAAGTGGTTTTGCGTGCAACAGTCTGGTGTGTAAATTTTTTGAGTTTCCTGCGCCGATTGACATGCGCCGCGCCGTTTCCTACATCAACTTGTGGCCGCAAGGCCAAGCCGTAGGGTGAGGGGTTTTCTATGCTCGGTCTTTCGTCAATCGCAAAGCGTTTTTTTGGCTCGGTCAATGACCGAAAGCTGCGTCCCTATAGCGGTCGCTTGGAGCGCATTAACGCGCTGGAAGCCGATTTTGAAAAGCTCGATGATGCCGCGCTCAAAGCCAAGACGGACGAATTTAAGACGCGCTATCAAAATGGCGAGACGCTGGATGATTTGCTGGAAGACGCGTTTGCCGCTGTGCGCGAAGCGGCGCGGCGCAGTCTCGGCCAACGTCATTATGATGTGCAAATGATTGGCGGCATGGTGCTGCATGATGGCGCAATTTCAGAAATGAAAACCGGAGAGGGTAAAACCTTGGTCGCCACACTGCCCTGCTATCTCAATGCGCTGTCGGGCCGACCCGTGCATGTGGTGACGGTGAATGATTATTTGGCGCAGCGCGATGCCGATTGGATGCGCGCCGTGCATGAACAGCTGGGCCTCAGCGTCGGCTGCATTGTGCATGATAAGGATGATGAAGCGCGCAAGGCCGCTTATGCGGCCGATATTACCTATGCCACGAATAATGAGCTGGGCTTTGATTATCTGCGCGATAATATGAAATATGCGCGCGCCGAAATGTGCCAGCGCGGCCATGGCTTTGCCATTGTCGATGAGGTGGACAGTATTTTAATTGATGAGGCGCGCACGCCGCTGATTATTTCAGGCCCGCTTGAAGACCGCACTGACCTCTATGTCGGCATTGATAAAATGCTGCCGCTTTTGACGCTGGAAGATTATGAACTGGATGAGAAAACCAAAACCGTCAATCTGACCGATGACGGCAATGAGCATATGGAAAAGCTGCTGGTTGAAAACGGCTTTCTGGAAGATGGCGGATCGATTTACGACATTCAAAATGTCAGCCTTGTGCATCATGTCACCAATGCGCTGCGCGCCCATATTCTGTTTCAAAAAGACCGCGATTATATTGTGCGCGGCGCGGGCGAGGCCGGTCAGGTCATCATCATTGATGAATTTACCGGACGCATGATGGAGGGGCGGCGCTTCTCCGATGGTCTGCACCAGGCCTTGGAAGCCAAAGAGGGCGTGGCCATTCAGCCGGAAAACCAAACATTGGCCAGCATTACCTTTCAAAATTATTTCCGCCTTTATGAAACCCTGTCGGGCATGACCGGCACGGCCTTGACCGAGGCGGATGAATTTATGGATATTTACGGCCTCGACGTGCTTGAAATTCCGACCAATACGGATATTGCGCGGCTTGATGAAGATGATGCGATTTATCGCACGGCGGAGGAAAAAACCGCCGCCATTATTGAGCTTGTGGCCGAATGCCAAGAGAAAAATCAACCGGTTTTGGTCGGCACGACTTCGATTGATAAATCCGAAGAATTGGCCGCCACGCTGAAAGCCAAAAAGATTAAGCATAATGTGTTGAACGCGCGCTATCACGAGCAGGAAGCGCAAATTATCGCGCAAGCCGGTGTGCCGGGCGCGGTGACCATTGCCACCAATATGGCCGGTCGCGGCACGGATATTCAGCTGGGCGGCAATCTTGATATGCGCCTCGCGCAAGAAGCCGATAATGATGATAAAAAACACGCCGCCATTACGGCTGAGGTTGAAAAGCTGAAAGCGCAGGCTTTGGCCGCCGGTGGGCTGTGCGTTATCGGCACGGAACGCCATGAGAGCCGCCGCATTGACAATCAGTTGCGTGGACGCTCAGGTCGCCAAGGTGACCCGGGCCGCTCGTGTTTCTTCTTGAGCCTTGAAGACGACCTGATGCGTATTTTCGGCACGGACCGCATGGATAGCATGTTGCAACGTTTGGGCCTGAAAGATGGCGAAGCGATTGTGCATCCGTGGATTAATAAGGCGCTGGAGCGCGCCCAACAAAAAGTCGAGGCGCGCAATTTCGACATTCGCAAAAATATTCTGAAATATGATGATGTGATGAATGACCAGCGCAAAGTGGTGTTTGAGCAGCGTCTGGAATTTATGGAATCGGTGACCGTGGACGACACCATCACCATGATGCGCCATCAAACCATTGACGAGCTTGTCGAGACGCATATTCCGCCCAGAGCCTATGCCGAGCAATGGGATATGGACGGGCTGGATGAGGCGGTCAAAGACGTGTTCGCGCTCGACCTGCCGGTGCATGATTGGGCGGCGGAAGAAGGCATTGCCGATGAGGAGATTGGCGAGCGGCTTTATGACGCCTCCGACCGCTTCATGGCGGCGCGCGCGGTTGAACTTGGCCCCGATATTATTCGCCAAGTCGAGAAATCCATTCTTTTGCAAACCCTCGACCAGCATTGGCGCGAGCATTTATTGACGCTGGAACATTTGCGCCAGATTGTCGGCCTGCGCGGGCTGGGCCAACGCGACCCGCTGGCTGAATTTAAGCTGGAAGCCTTTACCCTGTTTTCGGAATTGCTGGCCGGATTGCGCCGCGATGTCATTCGCTATTTAAGCCGCGTGCAAATTGAAACGCGCCCGCCCGAATTGGAAGTGCCGGAAATCGCCGACCCACTTGCGGATTTGCCGCAAGCCGATGAAAATGGCGCGCCATTGGATTTCAGCAAAACCGGTCGCAACCAAACCTGCCCATGCGGCTCGGGCAAAAAGTTTAAACATTGCCACGGGGCGGTGCGCTAAGCCCTTGCCAAAACCGCGCAACTGATTTTCACTACCCCCAATGAAAACCCATAGGGTGACATGAGGGGAAACAGTCATGAGCGTAAAACCATTCACCATTGAAACCGATGAAAAGCGGCTGTCTTGGATTAAGACCCGCATTGAAAGCGCAGCCTTTCCGCCGCAAATTCAACTGGGCGCGGGCGAAGATATTTGGGCCTATGGCGCGGATGTCGATTATATGCGCGCCCTATGCGCCTATTGGCTGAACGAATATGACTGGCAGGACACGGTGGATGAGCTGAACCGGTTCAACCATTTCACCGCCGCCATTGACGGTTATGACATTCATTTCATCCGCGAGGACGGCTCGGGCGACAATCCCGAAGCCCTGTTAATGTCGCATGGCTGGCCCGGCTCGATTTATGAATTTATTGAGGTGATAGACCGTTTGGCGCATCCGGAAAATCATGGCGGAAAAGCCGAAGACGGGGTGACGGTGATTTGCCCGTCCTTGCCGGGCTATGGATTTTCATCAGCGCCAAGCCGCCCCATCGGGCAGGTCACCACCGCCGCCCTATGGGATAAATTAATGCGCGAGGCTTTGGGCTTTGAAACCTATATCGCCCAAGGCGGCGATTGGGGCAGTGTGGTCACCGGGCTTATCGGGCTGCATCACGGGGTCAATAAGGGCGGCGGCTGTAAGGCCGTGCATATAAATATGTATGGCTTGCAAGCCAGCAAGGCGCCGACAAGCGACGAAGAAATTGCCTGGGCCACCGGCTTTGCCGAGAAGATGCAGGCCGAGGGGGCATATTTGCAATTGCAAGCCACCAAGCCGCAAAGTCTGGCCCTCGCCATGGCCGACAGCCCGTTGGGCATTGCCGCATGGGTGATTGAGAAGTTTCACGGCTGGAGCGATGTGTTCACCGATGATGGACGCGATATCGCCAAGCGTTTCACCAAGCATCAATTGCTCTCCAATATCATGATTTATTTAATGACCGATAGTTTTGCGACATCGATTTGGTATTATCGCGGCTATTTTGAAGAATTGCCGCATATTCCGGAAGGCGAGAAAATTGAAGTGCCATGCGGCATTGGCAATTTTGCTGAGCCTTATATCACCTTCCCGCCGCGCTCTTTAATGGCGGATGATTATCATATCGTGCATTGGAATGATTATGACACGGTCGGGCATTTTGCCGCCATGGAAGACCCGCCCATGTTTGCCGCCGAGGTGCAGCAATTTTTGAAAAAGCTTTAAGCGATTATAAAAGCGGCTTTTTAGACAAGTCCGGTGCGGCCCATATCGAGGAATTTCTGACGCCGTGCGTCGCGCAATTCTTGCGCCGAGAGGCCCGATAATTGCGCCAATTCCTCGGCCACGGCAAGGCCGATATCAGAAATGGTTTTTTGCCGGTCGCGATGCGCCCCGCCCATTGGCTCGGCCAAAATGCGGTCAATCACGCCCAGTTTTTGCAAATCCTGCGCCGTCACTTTCAACGCCTCCGCCGCGATATTGGCGTGTTCTGATGAACGCCATAAAATAGAGGCGCACGCCTCCGGCGAAGCGACGGTGTAAATAGAATGTTCGAGCATTAAAATGCGGCTGGCCGTCGCCAGCGCCAAAGCACCGCCCGAGCCGCCTTCGCCAATAATCACCGAAACAAAGGGCACACCCAATTGCAGGCATTTATCCGTGCAGCGTGCAATCGCTTCGGATTGGCCGCGTTCTTCCGCGCCAATGCCGGGATAAGCGCCTGCCGTATCAACCAGCGTCACCACAGGCAGGCCGAAACGCTCAGCCATATCCATCACGCGAATGGCTTTGCGATAACCCTCCGGCCGCGCCATGCCGAAATTATGTTTGAGACGCCCTTGCGTATCCGCGCCTTTTTCATGGCCCAAAATGGCGACACGCTGGCCCTGCCAACGTCCCATCCCGGCCATAATGGCGTGGTCTTCAGAGTAAAGCCGGTCACCGGCCAGCGGCGTAAAATCATCCACCAGCGCCTCAATATAATCGCGGCAATGCGGGCGATTGGCGTGGCGCGCCACTTGCGTCTTTTGCCACGGGTTGAGATTTTTATAGAGCCGCTCAATCTGGTCAGACACCTTGCCTTCCAGCTTGTTAATCTCCTCAACCAAATCCATGCCCTCAGCCGAACCGGCATCGCGCAATTCGCGAATTTGGCCTTCCAGTGTGGCAATCGGTTTTTCAAATTCCAAATAAGTTTGGGCCATTTCTCTCCCCTATGGGCTGAAACTCTCCGAGCCCGAAATTAGGCCGCTTCTCACCCTTTTGGCAAGCCTTAGTGAACAGCGCCCAATAAGATGCGGTTTCAAGACGGCTCATCCCCATCGGCCAATTTATCCCAGCGCGATAAAGGATGCGCCTCATCGACCAGCATTTTCTTGCGCGCTTCCAAAACATGGGTGTAAATCTGCGTGGTGGAAATATCGGCATGACCCAGCATTTGCTGCACGGCGCGCAGGTCAGCGCCATTTTCAACCAAATGAGTGGCAAAGGCATGGCGCACCACATGGGGCGAAATACGCGATGGCGACAGACCGGCGGCAATCGCAAGCTGTTGCAGAATTTGGGCAAAACGCTGGCGTGTTAAATGACCGGTCTTGCCGCCCGCAGCAAATAAAAAACGCTCTTGCGCCCCGACATGAATTTGCCAATCGGCCAAAGCCCGCTGCGCCGGTTCGGATAAGGGCACCATGCGCTCGCGCCCGCCCTTGCCGTGCACAATCAGCACGCGGCTATCGGCATTGGCCACATGGCGCGGCAAGCCGACCAATTCAGACACCCGCAAGCCGGTCGCGTAAAGCAATTCAATCAAACAAATGGCGCGCGCCCGGGCGCGGATTTGCGCCGCGCTGTCTTGCGGCAAGCCATAGGCCGCGCCAATCAGCCGCTCGGTTTCTTCCGGCGATAATAATTTCGGCAAAGGGCGCGATGTGCGTGGCCGCTTGAGACGCGCCGTCGGATTATCCTCGCGCAGACCCTCGGCTTGCAGGAATTTATAAAACCGCCTTTGACTGGACAGATGACGCGCCGCCGTGCTCGGTGCCATTTCTTGCGTATTTAAATGCGTCATATAGGCGGCAAGCCTATCGGCGGTGGCCGCGCTCAGCGTCTCTTCGGCTTGGCGCAAAAAAGCCTCTAATTTGGCGAGGTCGCGCCGATAAGCGGCCAGCGTATTGGCCGATGCGCCGCGTTCCGTCGCCATCATATCCAGAAAAAGCGCCAAGGCCCGATCATCTGATGGCGCGTCTGTCGCGCTCATGGCTGCACCGATAAAGCTCCGGAAGCCGCCAAAATATCTGCCGGTCCTGTTTCATCGAAGGATAAAATCGGCGGCGCGATAAAGGCCGATGGCTCAATCAAGCTCAGGCGGCCCGCCGCCGCCAGCAATATTTCCTCGGCCAAAGCCGTGGCGGGCGCGTCCAATGCGGCGGTGCGTAAATAGCCCAATAGCGCGACCAATTCGGCATTTTCCAATGTCGCCGCATTTTCTTCGCCATATAAATCCACCAGCGCCAAAACTAAATCACCGACCCATTTATTATCCGCGAGTTTTTGAATCCGCAGCGCATCAGCGTCTAACGCCCCGTCTGATGGCGCAGCCGAATAAGCCGCCGGAATGTCAAAACCCAGCCCTTCATAAACCGCCAATTCGCGGGTCAGATAGGCGCGCAGCGCAGGCGTGGCAGCGCCATATTGCGCTTCAAAAGCCTGCCAATCGGCAATCGGATGCGGGCGCGTATCAGCAATTTCCGTCACATCGGAAATATTGCTTCCATCCGTGTCACCGCTCAGAGCCTCGTCAAAAATCGGCTCATCGGCCAGCGCGGCAATGAGATCGCCCAAGGTTTGGGGCATGTCGCCAAATTGCAAAATCCGCTCGGCCATAGCTGACGGCGTGAAAGATAATGCCGCAGGCGCGGCAGATAATACGTCCGCAGGCGCAGATGAGTCCGCAGAAAGCGCATCGGCCCATGCGAGAAGCTGCATAGCCGGCAGCAAAGCCGCATGCAGCGCATCGCCATAAGTCTGGTCAGCCTGCGCTGCCGCTTCAATCCCCGGTCCGGTTTCGTCCGTCCCATTCTCAGCTTCGAAAGCCGGCGCGAAAGGCGCAAGCGGTGCATCAGCCGGAAACGCCGGTGCCGCATTGGCACCATCAGATGCGGCTTGCAGATTGCGCAAACGGTCATCAAGCAGCAACACCATATCGCGCCATAGGCCGCGCGATTGGGCTTGCGCCAGCGCATTAACCAACGCGCTGGGCTGGGCATTTATCGGTTGCGCATCAACCTCCAATAATCTGAGGGCCAAAAAAACCGCATCCGGCGGCGGGGTATTCAGCGCCGCATCAGCTTCGGCGGGATTTTGAAATGCCGTCAAATCGCTAAGCTGGCTTAATTGCGAAAACCGCTCGGCGCTCAGACTGCCATGCCGCATGGCCGCCAAAGCCGCACCTAATTGCGTGGCCGGGGGTTGGGCATAATCCTCAGCCAAACTTTGCATAAAATAAGGCGGCACTTGGTCCAGCCCCTCAGTGAGGCCATATCCGGCCAATTGCAATAGGGCCAATTGCATTGGCGTTAACACGCTGGGCACGACAAGCGGCGGCTCGGTCTCGGTAGCTTTGGCCGCTGCGACATCCGCCACTGTGCCGAACTCAGCTTGGGTTTGCGCCGCCATTAAAAAGGCCAATTCGCGATAAAACCGGTCAGCGCCAAGCGATTTCTCATTTAATTGCAGGGTCAGTCCGGCTTTTTCAAACTCTCCGGCGCGCAATTGGCAATAGACCATAAGCTGCATGAAGAACGGCAATGTGTCGGCATAGCCGCGTGTGCCGCGTTTGGGGGCCGAAACGGCACAAGCCGCCGCGCCATCGCCGCGTCCCAAATGGGCCAGCACAATCGCCCGTGCCGCATAAGGGTCGCCGCTCACCGCGCCGGTCAATGCCTCTAATTGCAAAACCGAGCCGGTATCGCCAAGAGCCAAAAAGCGGTTGAGTCGCGCCGCATACCAACTGCCGCCATCGACCGTGCCGACCGGTGCGGCGGTGGTTGAGCGATGCAAGGTCAATTCGGCGTCACGCAAAGCCGCCAAGGATAAATCGCGCGGCAATCGCGCCATTTGGCCGGCGATAAAGGCCAAGCGCGCACCGCGCCATAAATTACTGCCATAGCCGCTTTCCAAACCAATCGGGGCATCTTGCAAAGCCCCTAATTGACCGACCTGCACAATGCCGGTTTCAGAGCCCGGGGCTGCCGCCACGGCGCGCACGGCGCGTTTGGATTGGCGCGCCGCAACCCGCGGTGCCAGCTTGTCGGATTTGGCATTGCGTCCGGTCCGTTGCCCGACCGGTTGACCAATCGCCTCTTGCATGGCGGGCGGCACAATATTGAGCGGCGCGCGCATGGCATTTTGCGCCGCCACGGAAAGCCCCATGGGCGCGCCCATCAAGATTCCGGCGCACACGACCATAAAGGCGGGGCGAAAAATTTTGGCGGCAGAATTAACCATGCTTATTGTTCATTTCTTCAGCGTTGAAAGGCCGAATTATCCAAAACCTCAACTTCGGTTTGGCGCGGCGGTTCTACGGCGCGCGACAAAAACACAATGCCGCCGATTAAAACGGCAAGCCCCAGAATAACCGTGACGGATTGGCGTGATCCCATGATGCGCTCCTTTTCGAATCTCTTCCCTAGTATAGCATTAAGGCTGCTTTGGGGCAGGGGTGAACTGCCCGTGTCATGTTAATAGCTTTTAGCAGTAAATCCCCGTAACATATAGAAGACGGGACGATTAAAACATATGGCCGACAGCAAACATTTTGACCAAATTTGCGCCACATCGATTGTGCTTATCGGCATGATGGGTGCGGGTAAATCGAGCCTTGGCGTTCGTCTGGCCGAAACGCTGGGCATGCCCTTTCGCGATGCCGATAATGAGATTGAAAAAGCCGCCGCTATGAGCATTGCCGAGATTTTTGAGCAGCATGGCGAGCAGGCCTTTCGCGATGGCGAACGCCGCGTCATTAAGCGGCTTTTGAGCGATAAGCCAATGGTGCTGGCCTTGGGCGGCGGTGCGTTTATCGATGATGAGACCCGCGCCTTGGTGCAAGAAAAAGCCCTGTCCATTTATCTTGATGTGCCGATTGATGAGCTGGCCGTGCGGGTGCAAAAAAAGCCCGATAAACGCCCGCTCCTAAAAGGCCAAAATGTCGCCGCCAAATTGCAAGAATTAATGCATCAGCGCGGGCCGATATATGAGACAGCCAAGCTGAAAGTCGATGTGAGCGGCGGCACGCATGACGATGCGATTGCCCGTTTGCTGGCCGCCTTGGACGCGCATTATGCCGGATAATATGCCCCGTGACTGGACAAAATGCCCCTGTTTCTCTAAAGCCAGATTATGAGTGACCAACATAAAGTGACGGTTGAGCTTGGCACGCGCGCTTATGAGATACATATCGGCAGCGGCGTGTTGGCGCGTGCGGCGGATTATATTGCGCCGGTTTTATCGCGCCCCAAACTGGCGATTATTGCCGATGCAAATCTGGCCGAAAGTCATTTGCCGGTGCTGCAAGCCACGCTGGACAACGCGGGCATTGCCCATGACAGCTATCTTGTGCCCGCCGGTGAGGCCAGCAAAAACTTCACGCAATTGGCGGCGTTAAGCGAATGGCTGCTCGGCCAAAAGATTGAGCGCAATGATTGCATTGTCGCGTTGGGGGGCGGCGTTGTCGGTGACCTGACCGGTTTTGCCGCCGCCATTTTGCGCCGTGGCACACGTTTTATTCAAATTCCCACCAGCCTATTGGCGCAAGTCGATAGTTCGATTGGCGGCAAGACGGCGATTAATACGCCGAGCGGAAAAAACCTGATTGGCGCTTTTCATCAGCCCGATTTGGTTTTGGCCGATATGGATGTTTTGAAAACCCTGCCGCCGCGCGAGATTGGCGCGGGCTATGCCGAAATCGTAAAATATGGCGCGCTGGGCGATGCCGCGTTTTTCGCTTGGCTGGAAGAAAACGGTGCCGATGTTTTAGCCCTTAACGAAGCGGCTATGGCGCAAGCCGTCGCCAAAAGCTGCGAAGCCAAAGCCGCGATTGTGGCGCGCGATGAGCGTGAGACGGGCGAGCGCGCTTTGCTCAATCTGGGTCATACATTCGGCCATGCTTTTGAGGCATTGACCGGATATGACAATCGGCTGTTGCATGGCGAGGGCGTGGCCTATGGCATGGTGCTGGCATTTGCCTTTTCGGCGGCACGGGGCGATTGCCCTGAGGCTGATGCGGCGCGGGTGACGGCGCATATTGCGGCCAGTCATTTGCCCAGCACAATGGCCGAGATTGGCGATGGGCAATTTGCCGCCAGCGCATTGATTGACACCATGCGCCAAGACAAAAAAGTGCAAAACGGCAAGATGCGATTCATTCTGGCGCATGGTCTGGGCGATACATTTATTGCCGATAATGTGCATGAGGATGAATTACGGGCCTTTTTGCTGGCGCAAGGAGCGCAGGACGCATGATGATTTCTGCCGGAGTGCTTTGGACCGCCGGATTGATTTTTCTTTTGCTTATCATTTCGGCGCTTTTATCAGGCTCAGAAACCGCCCTCACCGCGACCAGCAAAGCGCGGATTTTGCGGCTGCAACAAGAAGGCCAGCGGCGCGCCCGTTGGGTGATTGTGCTGCTTGAGCAAAAAGAGCGTCTGCTATCGGCGATTTTGCTCGGCAATAATCTGGTGAATATTCTGGCCTCGGCTTTGGCGACGCGGCTGTTTCTCGAAGCCTTTGGCGAAACCGGCGTGGTTTATGCCACTTTAGTGATGACCGTCATGGTGGTGGTGTTTGCAGAAGTGCTGCCGAAAACCTATGCCATTCTCGCCCCCGATGTGACCGCCTTGCGGGTCGCCGGGCCCTTGCGCGTGTTAATGGTTATTTTGGCACCGATTACGCGCGGCTTGAGTTTTTTCTCAGGCACGATTTTGCGGCTAACCGGATTGGCCAAAAGCGCCGATATATCGCTGGTGCCGGCGCATGAAGAAATTCGCGGCGCGATTGACCTGCATCACCAAGAAGGCGCGGTGCATAAGGGCGACCGCGATATGTTGGGCGGTATTCTCGACCTCGCCGACATGACTTTGGAAGAGATTATGATCCATCGCAGCGCCATTTTGACGCTGGATGCCGAACTGCCCTCGGATGAGATTGTCGCCGCCATTTTGGCCAGCCCCTATACGCGCATTCCGCTTTGGCGCAATGAGCCGGAAAATATTATCGGCATTTTGCACGCCAAGGATTTACTGCGCGCCTTGGCCAATAGCCCGATGGGCGCGCGCGGCATTAATATTGAGAATATCGCCACCCCGCCCTGGTTTGTGCCTGAGACGACGACCTTGTCGGAACAGCTCAACGCATTTCGTGAGCGCAAAGCGCATTTTGCCCTTGTCGTTGACGAATATGGCGCGCTGATGGGGCTGGTGACGATGGAAGATATTTTGGAAGAAATTGTCGGCTCGATTGATGATGAGCATGACCGCCCCGATAATATGCTGCGGCGGCGTCCCGATGGGGCTTTGGAAGTATCGGGCGCGCTTTCCTTGCGCGACCTTAATCGCGAAATGGGCTGGTCGCTGCCCGATGATGAAGCCAGTTCCGTTGCCGGTTTAATTATTCATGAGGCCCGTGTCATTCCCGATATCGGCCAAGTCTTTGAGTTTCATGGCCTGCGCTTTCGCATTATGGGACGCCAAAAAAACCGCATCATGCAGGTGCGTATTTCTGAATTGCGCTAGGCTCACAGCGCTTAATTTGAAGCCGCCTCTTGCGGGCTTTTCAATTTAAGCGCCAGCGCATGCACCGGCCCGTTCAACTCATCCGCCAAGCACGTCAGCACATGGCGCTGGCGGTCAATGCGGCTCATGCCCTCAAACATGGCGGCCACCATATGAACCCGAAAATGCGTCTCGCCGCCCGGGGTCGCGCCTGCATGGCCTTCGTGAAAATGCGATTCATCCGTCACCTGTAATTGCACCGGCGCATAAGTCTCGCTTAGTTTTTGTTCTATTATCGTGTAAACTGGGGTCATATAATTCCCTCTCTAAGGCGCGCTGGGCGTTTCGCCTGAGGTCTGATTTGCGTTTGCGGCCATATGACATATATCGCGTTCATGGCACAGACGCCAGTTAGGAAGATAACTTAAGGAAGCTTTTTCGTTTCGCTTTTTAACCCTTTCGCTTTACCCCTGTGGCTCTATGCCTATGGCTTGGGCGAATTTGAAACAATGAGATAAGGACGGCGGCACGTTCATGAATTTGAACTCTAAATATTTCGATATGATACGCGCCTCGCGCGACCCAAGCGGCAAGGAGAAAAAGCGCGCGCAAATGGTGGCCGATGGCACCAGATGCGACTGGCCGGATTGCACAAAAGCGGGGGATTATCCGGCACCGGCCGGCCCGCAAGCCAATGAGCGGCGCAATTTTTGTTACGACCATGTGCGCGAATATAATCGCAGCTATAATTATTTTGAGGGCATGTCGCAGGATGAGGCCGAGCGTTTTCGCCGCGCCGCCCAAACCGGCCACCGCCCGACATGGTCAATGGGCACACGCCGCGCCCGTGGCAGCAAGGTCGAGGATTGGCAGTTTCAAGACCCGTTGGAAATTATGGGCGAAGCCGGATTTAGCGAGGCCAGCCCCACAGGCCCGGCCTCTAAAGTCACCTCGGGCCAAAAGCGCGCGCTGGATGTTATGGAATTGCCCGATACGGCAAAACCCGCAGATGTGCGCAAAAAATTCAAGATTTTGGTCAAGCAATATCACCCGGACGCCAATGGCGGCGACCGTTCCCATGAAGATGAATTACAAAGTGTCATTCAGGCACATGATTATTTGAAGGCTTCCGGCTTTTGTTAAGCGGGGCTTTCTGCTAACACCTTTCCCAAGCAAGCGATTAATTTTCGGAGATAACCATGAGTAAAGCGGCAGAAAACAAAGCCATGCCAAACGGCCCTATGCCGGAGGGCCCCGATACTGAAGTCAATGCACGTGATGTTTTCGGCATTGATATTGATATGACTGTGCCGGCTTTTTCCGAGCATAATGAATATGTGCCGGATTTTGACGCTGATTATCTGTTCGACAAGCAAACCACTTTGGCGCTGCTTGCCGGTTTTGCCCATAATCGCCGCGTCATGGTGCAGGGCTATCACGGCACCGGCAAATCGACCCATATTGAGCAAATCGCCGCGCGGCTGAACTGGCCTTGCGTGCGGGTCAATCTCGACAGTCATGTCAGCCGTATTGATTTGGTCGGCAAGGATGCGATTGTGCTGAAAGATGGCAAGCAAATTACCGAATTTCAAGAAGGCATTTTGCCATGGGCTTTGCAAAACCCCGTCGCTTTGGTGTTTGATGAATATGATGCGGGTCGCCCCGATGTGATGTTTGTTATTCAGCGCGTTTTGGAAGTGGCCGGTAAATTGACGCTTTTGGACCAAAATAAAGTCATTCGTCCGAACCCGTATTTCCGCCTTTTCGCCACCACCAACACAATTGGTCTGGGTGATACGAGCGGGCTTTATCACGGCACGCAGCAAATTAACCAAGGTCAAATGGACCGCTGGAACATTGTCACCACGCTGAATTATTTGGCGCATGACAAGGAAACCGATATTGTTCACGCCAAAGCGCCGGGCTATGAGGGCGCGGAGGGCCGCGAGAAAATCGCCGCCATGGTGCGGGTCGCTGACCTGACGCGGGCGTCTTTCATCAATGGCGATATTTCCACCGTCATGAGCCCGCGCACGGTTCTGACCTGGGCGGAAAATGCTCAAATACTGGGTGCCGATATCGCGCTGGCTTTCCAACTGACATTTTTGAATAAATGCGATGAGCTCGAACGCCCGACCGTTGCCGAATTTTACCAGCGTTGTTTTGGCGATGATTTGCCCGACAGCGCCGTCTCGGTTCTGGCCGATTAACAGAAGCGGATAAAACGTGGCCGATAAATCACCGGTTGAAGAATTTAAGCGTGCTCTGACGCAGACCATGCGCTCGATTGCCGAGGAGGCCGAGCTATCGGTCAGCTTTGGCACGGAAAAACCGGCATTGGCCGGTTTAAAAGCGCGCCTGCCGCAACCCGCGCGTGACCTCGACCCGGCCGACCGCCAAAATGTGCGCGGTCAATCCGACAGCTTTGCTCTGCAATTGGCCCATCATGATGCCGCCATCACCATGGATTTGGCGCCATCGGAAACCGAGGCCCGTGCCTCTTTTGATGCGGCGGAAACGGCGCGCTGCGAAGCCATTGGCGCGCGCGCTATGGCCGGTATCGGGGCTAACATCAACGCCATGCATGATGCGCGCTGTGCCAAGCTGGGCTATGGCGCACAGATGAGCCGCGATGATGCGCCGCTGGCTGAGGCTTTGGGCTTTATGGTGCGCGAGCAATTAACCGGCCTTGCGCCGCCGGAAGCGGCAACCGGTGTGGTGGCCGCTTGGCGCGATTGGGTTGATGAGCGTGTCGGTGAGAAAATGACCGCGCTGGAAAATGTGGTGGATGACCAACAGCAATTTGCCGCGCTGACCCGCGATATTTTGGTTGATTTGGGTCTGACCGAAGCCGCCGGTGAAAGCGAAGATGGCGACGGCGAAGAAGGCGACGGACAAGATGGCGATGATGGCCCGCAAGATGGCGAAGGCGGTCAGGCCGAAAGCCCCGACGGTATGTCAGCCGATGACATGGAAGTTGGCGATGCCGCTATGGAAGAAGGCGACGAGCAGACGCTGCAAATGGAAGGCGATGAGATTGAGGGCGAAAGCGATGGCGAGGAGGCCGGTGAAGCGGCCCAGCCCTATGCGCCCGACGGCCCGCTCAATCCTGAAAAATCTGCCTATAATATTTACACTTCGCAATTTGACGAGACGATTGAAGCCGAAGAATTATGCGATGCGGAGGAACTTGACCGCTTGCGCCAATATCTCGACCAACAACTTCAGCAAATGCAAGGCGTGGTGGCACGGCTCGCCAATCGCTTGCAACGGCGTTTACAAGCCAAGCAAAACCGCTCTTGGGAATTTGACCTCGAAGAGGGCTATCTCGATCCGGCGCGCCTGTCGCGCATTATTATGGATCCAATGCAGCCGCTTTCTTACAAAATGGAAAGCGACACAAAATTTCGCGACACAGTGGTGACGCTGCTTCTGGATAATTCCGGTTCCATGCGCGGACGCCCGATTACCGTGGCTGCCATGTGCGCCGATATTTTGGCGCGCACGCTGGAGCGGTGCAATGTGAAGACTGAGATTTTGGGCTTTACGACACGCGCTTGGAAAGGCGGCCAAGCCCGCGAGGTTTGGATGTCAAACGGCAAGCCCGGTCATCCAGGACGGCTGAATGATTTGCGTCACATTATTTATAAAGGGGCCGATGCGCCGTGGCGACGCGCGCGCAAAAATCTCGGCCTGATGATGCGCGAAGGTCTGCTGAAAGAAAACATTGATGGCGAGGCGCTGATTTGGGCGCATAATCGCTTGCTGGCGCGGCCCGAGCAACGCCGCATTCTCATGGTGATTTCGGACGGCGCGCCGGTTGATGATTCAACTCTGAGCGTCAATGCGGGCAATTATCTCGAAAAGCATTTGCGTAATGTGATTGAGGATATTGAAACCCAATCGCCGGTCGAACTTATCGCCATTGGCATTGGCCATGATGTGACGCGCTATTATCGCCGCGCCGTGACCATTGTCGATGCCGAGCAATTGGGTGGCGCGATGACCGATAAGCTGGCTGAATTATTCGATGAAAATGACGCCGCCACAAAAGGCGGCAAAGCGCCGAAAAAAGAAAAAGGCATGAATACCGGCGCGCTGAAAGCCGGAGCGGCCAAAGCCCCGCCCAAGAGCACAGCGGCGCGCGGCGGTGTGCGCACAAGCGCCAAGCCGGTGCGCGGCGCATCCGACCAATAATCACTTTTCATTTTTAAAATTAAGCCTGTTTGGCAGCGATTTGCTTTTTCAGCTTTAACGCTTTTGACGATAATTGCGCGTCTTTGGCTTTGGTCAAAAACGCATCAATGCCGCCATTATGCTCAACCGAGCGCAGCGCATTGGCTGAAATACGGAATTTCAGCGCACGACCGAGAATTTCACTCGGCAGGCTGACCTGCTGCAAATTGGGCAGAAAGCGCCGACGCGTGCGGTTCATCGCATGGCTTACATTATTTCCGCTCATTACCGATTTTCCGGTCAGTTCGCATACACGTGACATGGGTCACTCTCCATATTGTTTGCCGCAAAGCGCGGCTTTAAAAATCGGGGCGAATGCCCCGTTGCTGGGTTTGATATAGAAAATGGCTTTGACCCCGTCAAGTTGTTTTGCCGCTTGCATCGTCAAAGCCGATATTGGTGATTTTCAAAATACCACTGCCGGTTATTACCGGCCCGTCTTTGCCGGTCAGCCGACCGGTCACAAAACCGGTATTTTTGGTATGCCGCGTGCATTCGCCCTCGCATATCAAAAAGTCACCCTTTTGCCCGGGCGCGATAAAATCAAAATTAAAACTGACCGAGGGGGTGAACACATGCCGGCCCATTGCATTGTGCAAAATGAAAGCCAGCCCGACATCCATCACCGTCATCAACATGCCGCCATGGCAAATACCGGCCGGATTGCACATATGCGGCAAAACCTCAAAACCAAGCTGGCGCGCGCCCTCTTCCCCGCGCATATAAACCGGCCCGATATGCTCGATAAAATGCGTATCAAGATGCGCGAAGCGCCCGCCGAAATCGAGCGGCACCCAATCTTTAGGAATGGTCATAATTTATGCCTTTTTCTTTTTACCCTTACGCGACGGGTCGATAAAGCCGAAGAGATGCGCCGCCACTTTACGGATTTGAATTTCTTCAGAGCCTTCGGTAATGCGATAGCGGCGATGGTGGCGGTAAATATGTTCAAACGGCATATGGCGCGAATAGCCAATGCCGCCATGCACTTGAATGGCGCGGTCAGCCGACTCACAGACCAGCCGATTGGCGCGATAATTACACATGGACACTTTGTCAGAGAGATAAATCGCCACGTCGGGCTTTGACATCTCATCCATTTGCGCCGCCGTTTTATACACCAGATTGCGTATCATCTCGCATTCCGTATGCAGCTCGGTCAGCGGAAATTGTATCGCCTGATTGGTTGAGAGCGGCTTGCCGAAAGGTGCGCGCTGTTTGGCATAGGCCACGGATTGGTCAATGCAATATTGCGCTGCGCCGACACCGCTGGCGGCTTGGCGGATACGGTTTTCATGCACAAAATGCTGCGCCAAGGCCAAGCCGTTTTCCGGCTCCCCGAAAATCGCGCTATCGGGCACCCAAATATCGGTAAATGAGACACGCGGATGGTCGGTCGGCATATTGAAGGTCCACATATATTCTTCAATTTTCACGCCCTTATCATCGGCCGGCACCAAAAAGCAGGTAATGCCCTTGGCCGCACCATCATCGCCGGAGGTGCGGGCAAACAACATAACATGGCTCGCCACATGCATGCCCGTCGTCCACATTTTCTCGCCATTCAGCACCCAGCCATCGACGCCGTCGCGGGTTTCGCGCACGCCTTTGGTTTCCATCCAAGTGGCGTCAGAGCCGTGCTCGGGTTCGGTCAGGCCGAAGCAAATGCGATGCGTGCCCTTCAGCATGCCATTGATGAATTCATCGGCTTGCGCGGGCGTGCCGAAATCGCGAAACATCAGCACTTGCGGAAAATTGCCGACAATCGAGCTTTCATTTTGCAAATCATTATGCAGGCCCAGCCCTTTATGCGCCAAATGCTCACGAATGACCGCCATCGCCAAATTTGACCCGTCAGCGCCGCCAAACTCTTTCGGCAGGCCAAAGCGCAAATGTCCGGCCGCATCGGCGCGGCGGCGCATTTCGCGCAGTAATTCTTCCCATTCAGGGCGCGGCAGGCCGTTATTATCCCAATCCGTGCGCGCATGTTCGCGCCGATGGTCAAAAAAGCGATTATTGTCATCCTGCATTTGCAGCGGCACGATTTCTTTTTCGATAAAATCGTCCAAAGCCGCCAAATATATGCGGATGTCATCCGGTATGGCAAAATCCATGAAAAACGCCTCCCTGCGCCGATAAGCACTGATTTACTGGCACTTATCATGGCGAAGCGCCGGTTTAATGGCAAGCTTTATGCAAGGCCTATGATGAGACGAGACAATACGCCCACCCACAACATATGGTCGTGAACAGATGCGGCACGGCTACTATGTAAGTGATTCGGACATGCTTCGTTCTCTACCTGTTCAGGATAGAATGCTGATTTTGAGTCGGTTTTCCCCAGAGCGCGAATCGATTCGCCAAACCGAGCCGACAAATCGTCGCGAAGTGACAGTTAGGCTTGCCAAACCGGGCCTGCTTGGTCAAGGTGAGGGCATGTCGTCAAAAGGGTCTATCAGCGGTTTTTCGCCGCAATTGCGGGTTATTTTAGGGCCGACCAATACCGGTAAAACCCATCTCGCCATGGAGCGCTTATTGGCGCATCAAAGCGGCATGATTGGCCTGCCTTTGCGGCTTTTGGCGCGGGAAGTCTATGATCGCTGTGTCAAAGGCGATTTTGGGCGGGTGCATAAGGCCGATTTGGCGCTGATGACCGGCGAGGAGAAAATAATACCGCCCAAAGCGCGCTATTTTATTTGCACCACTGAGGCCATGCCAATCAGCCGCGAGGTTGAATTTGTCGCCATTGATGAGTGCCAGCTTGCCGCCGATGATGAGCGCGGCCATGTGTTTACCGACCGCATTTTGCATGCGCGCGGCACATCCGAGACGATTTTATTGGGCGCGGCCACCATGGCGCCGATTTTGCGCCAGCTTTTGGACACGAAAGATATTGAAACCCGCGCGCGGTTTTCGCGCCTTGGCTGGGGCGGCGCGCATAAGCTGTCGCGCTTGCCGCGCCGCAGTGCCATTGCCGCTTTTTCAGCCGATAATGTTTACGCCGTTGCCGAGATTATTCGCCAGCAACGCGGCGGAGCGGCGGTTGTGATGGGCGGGCTTTCGCCGCGCACCCGCAATGCACAAGTTGAGATGTATCAATCGGGCGAAGTGGATTTTCTGGTCGCCACCGATGCGATTGGCATGGGGCTTAACATGGATGTGGACCATGTCGCCTTTGCCCAAACGCGCAAATTTGACGGGCGACGTCATCGCGAATTAAGCCCTGCCGAATTGGCGCAAATTGCCGGACGCGCCGGTCGCCATCATAGCGATGGCAGTTTTGGCGTCACCGCCGATATGCCGCAATTTAACGAAGCGCTGATTGAGCAGATTGAAACGCATGATTTTGAGCCGGTTAAAGGTCTGTATTGGCGCAATCCCAATCTCGATTTTTCATCGCTGGAAGCGCTGCTGTTGAGCCTTGAAAAACCTGCCCCCCGCCCCGGGCTGGTGCGTGCGCCTGTGGCGGCTGATGTGCAGGCCACCAAATTATTGAGCCGCGACCCGTCAACGTTGGACCGGTTGGGCGATGAAGCGCGGGTGCGGCTGCTCTGGCAAGTGGCGCAAATTCCCGATTTTCGCAAAACCACAATGGGCGAACATGCCGCATTGGTGGGCGAGCTATTTGCCTTTTTGTCGGATGGCGAAGGGTTTATTCCTGAAAGCTGGTTGGCCGACCAGATTGAACGTTGCGACCGTATTGAAGGCGATTTGGATACGCTATCGACAAGGCTGGCGCATATTCGCACTTGGACCTATATTGCGCAGCGCAATGACTGGATGGCCGACCCGGCGCTTTGGCAAGCGGAAAGCCGCAAAGTGGAAGAACGCCTGTCTGATGCATTGCATATGAAATTAATGGGTCAATTTGTTGACCGCAAAACCTCGGCTTTAATGCGCCGATTGGTGGGGAAAGAGGACATTGTGGCGGAAATCGAAGCCAATGGTGATATTTTAATTGCCGGTGAATATATGGGCCGCTTAAACGGCTTGCATGTCGAGCGCGACCCGCGCCTTAAAGCTGCGCCCGGCGGCACGGCACGCGCGGCAGTTGAAAAAGCCGTTGGCGAGGCTTTGCGCCAACGCGCCCAAGCGGTCAGTGTGGCCGCCGATAATGCCTTCACCTTTACCGAGCAGGGCGAGATTTTATGGGATAATGCGTCTATCGGGCATATTCAAATTGCCAATGGCCAAGCCGGCCCGGATAGCGACCGATTGGCCTATTTGGCACCGGAGGCGGTTTTGGGCTCCGATGAAACCCTGACCGGCGAGATACGCACCCAAGCGCAAGCCCGCCTCACCGATTGGCTGCGCTTGCAAATCAGCCAGCAATTGGAGCCGCTCAAAAATTTACAAAATGCCGAATTAAGCGGCTTGGCGCGCGGGCTGGCTTTTCAGCTTTTGGAAAATAAGGGCTGTCTGCCGCGCCGCGATATTGCCGATTTGCTGAGCAAGCTCGACCAGGATTTGCGCGGCACATTGCGAAAATGCGGTGTGCGTTTCGGCTTTTATCATATTTTCATGCCGGCCCTGTTAAAGCCCGCTCCGGCGCGGCTTTTAGCTTTGCTCAGCCTGATTGAGGATAATGCCCGCCGGGTGCAGCATGACGAAAAACCCCGTGCAGTCGGTGACAGTCTGGCGCAATTACCCGCCGCCGGTCTAACCTCAGCCCCGACCGGCAAGCTGCCCGGTTGGCTGTATCGCGCCGCCGGATTTTACACCAGTCGCGCGCGCCTTATTCGCTTCGATATGATGGAGCGTTTGGCCGATATTATTCGACCGCTTTTGAGTGCCAATAAACAAGGCTTTGAAGCCAATGAAGCGATGATGTCGATTATGGGGTGCAGCGGCGACGAGCTGGCGGAAATTTTAACCGCGCTTGGCTATCGGGCGCATGAGGTAAAACCGGAAGAAAAACCGGCAGAGAAACCGGGAGACGCCGTCACCCAAGACGCAGCGGATGCGTCCCCAACGGAAACAGAAATTGCGCCGCCATCAACAGAGCAGCCGATAGAAGCAACGCCGATTGAAGCGACAGCAGACGAAACGGCTGAAACCGCCATGCAGATTTTATGGCGTCCGGCACCGCGCAATCATAATGCCCGCGATAAGGGCAAAGGCAAAAGCCAGAGCAGGGACGGCAAAAATAAAAAGCGCGCCCATGCCGATAAGGCCAAGCAAGCCCGCGGGCAAAACAACCGCCCGCGCCGCGCCGACGCCAATCAAAACTTCGGCAAAAGGGCCGCGAAAAAACCCGACCCGTCATCGCCTTTTGCCGTGCTGAAGCAATTGCAAAACACGCAAAACGACACGGCCAAAAAACAGGATGAGGCCTAAAGGCCGATGGTGGAAACCCCGACAGCCATGCGCGTCGATAAATGGCTGTGGCATGCGCGGTTTTTCAAAACCCGCACTCTGGCCACCAAGCTGGCTGCGGCCGGCAATATTCGCATTAACGGTCAAAAGCAAACCCGCGCCGCTGCCTCGGTGCGCATGGGCGATGTGCTGACTTTTCCGCTCAATCAAAATGTGCGGGTGATTGAGATTGTCGCGCTGAGCACACGCCGCGGACCGGCAGTCGAAGCGCAGGCGTTATATATTGACCGCGACCCGCCGCAGCCGAAAAAACGCGCTGAAAAAATCACTCTCAGCCCGGCCTTTCGCGAGGCCGGTGCCGGTCGCCCGACCAAGAAACAACGCCGCGATGAGGATAGCTTTACCGGCAAGGGTCGCGTCGGCTAATCGGGCGATGCGCCCATGCGGGTGCCGCGCATTAACGACAAGCATTAACGGCAGGGGCTGACTGCGACCAAAACAATCATTGCAAGCCCTTCGCCAAGCGGTTAGACAATCCCCCATGTTGGATAAAATGAAATCACTCTTCACCGAGCCGGTCAGCGAGACCGCCCCCCCGCGCTCAGATGCATTGCATATTGCCGCCGCCGCGCTTTTGGTGCGCGCCGCGCAAATTGACGGTGTGATGGACGACAATGAGACCACATTATTGACCCGTCTGGTGGGGCCGCATTTCGGGCTTGAGGCCGATGCCGCCGCGCTGTTGATTGAGGAAGCCAAACACGCGGCCAATGAGGCCAGCGACTTGTTTCAATTTACCCATCGCATTAATACGCATTTTGGCGAGGCGCATAAAATCATGCTGATTGAATTGCTCTGGCAAATTGTGCTGGCCGATGGCGTGGTTGATGATTATGAGGCGAATTTGCTGCGCCGCGTTGCCGGTCTTATTCATGTCACTGACCTGCAAGCCGGACAGGCTCGCAAAAAAGCCGAAGCGGCATTAGGAGAGTAAAGCGCGATGACTTATATCGTCACGGAAGATTGCATTAAGTGCAAATATACGGATTGCGTGGAAGTGTGTCCGGTCGATTGCTTTTACGAAGGCGAGAACATGCTGGTCATTCATCCCGATGAATGTATTGATTGCGGCGTGTGCGAACCTGAATGTCCGGCTGATGCGATTAAGGCGGATACGGAAGACGGCCTTGAGAAATGGCTGGAGGTAAACACTAAATTTGCCGATATCTGGCCCAATATCACCATGCGGAAAGATGCGCCCGGCGACGCTGATGACTGGCTGCAAAAGGCCAATAAATTTGCCGAGCATTTTTCAGAAAATCCGGGCGCGGGCGACTGATAGCCCTTATCGGGCCTAAAACGCCAAGCATTTGGGAAAACACGGCTTTTGTGATATACTCCCCTAAATTCGATGATATTTGTAGATTATGCGGCGTTGCGCCTTTTGAAGTCGCCCCGCTGACAGGAGCCTTTAATGCCGACCAAGAAAAAACCGGCGCCGAAAAAACCGGCAGCGCGGAAATCTGCGGCCAAAACCGCAGCCAAAAAAGCACCCGCTAAAAAGGCAGCGCCTAAAACCGCGGCCAAAAAAGCTGCGCCCAAAGCGGCCGCTAAAAAAGCAGCCCCTAAAGCAGCGGCAAAAAAAGCGCCTGCGAAAAAACCGGCAGCTAAAAAGACCGCCGCGAAATCAGCGGCGAAAAAAGCTCCGGCCAAGCAGGTCGTGCGCCGCTCGGCGCTGGGCTTTCGGGTGAATGAGCATATTGTTTATCCGGCGCATGGTGTTGGCCTGATTGTTGAGATTAGCGCGCAAGAAATTGCCGGTATGAGCCTCGACCTGTTTGTGATTAATTTCGAAAAAGAGAAAATGGTTTTGCGTGTGCCGATTGATAAGGCCGAGCAAACCGGTATGCGCAAGCTGGCTGACCCGAAGATTATGGATGGCGCGATTAAAACCCTGAAGGGCCGCGCCCGGGTGAAGCGCACCATGTGGTCGCGCCGCGCGCAAGAATATGAAGCCAAGATTAATAGCGGCGATTTAATCGCCATTGCCGAAGTGGTGCGCGACTTGTTCCGCAATGAAAACCAGCCCGAGCAAAGCTATTCCGAGCGCCAGCTTTATGAGGCGGCTTTGGAGCGCATGGCGCGCGAGGTTGCAACGGTTGAAAAAACCACCGAAGATGCAGCGATTGTCAAATTAGAGGCAATTTTGGCCAAGACGACGGGCGGCGCGCGCCGTCAACCCGGGTCGGACGCCACCTAATTCTTAATTTTCCGTGAACCAATCACGGCCTGTTTGCGTATCTATTACAGAGGTATGCAGATATGGCACATATAGACACACAAGAGACCGTTCAATCAGGTCGCAAATTCATCAAAAAAGCGATGAAATTGCCAATGCTCGAGCCCGAGCACGAGCAAAAGCTGGCACGGCTTTGGCGCGATAAGCGCGATGAGCGCGCCATGCATGAATTGACATCGGCCCATGTGCGCTTGGTTGTCGCCATTGCCGCCAAATTTAAAAATTATGGCCTGCCCATGGGTGATTTGGTGCAAGAGGGCAATATCGGCCTGATGCAAGCCGCCGAACGTTTTGATCCGGACCGCGAAGTGCGCTTTTCAACCTATGCGGGTTGGTGGATTCGCTCGCAAATTCAGGATTTTGTGCTGCGTAATTGGTCGATTGTCCGTACCGGCACCACATCGGCGCAAAAATCCTTATTCTTTAATATGCGCCGTTTGCGCGCCCGCATTAATGATGTCGGGGCCAATATGACGCCTGAAAGCCGCACCTATGTCGCGCGCGAATTGGGCGTGCGCATGGTCGATGTGGAAGCGATGGAAGGCCGCATGGAGGCCAATGACCGCTCGTTAAATGCAACCATTTCTGACCGCGCAGGCGATGGCGGCGTGACCGAATGGCAAGATTTTCTGGTCTGTGACCGCGATTTGCCCGATGCCAATGTAGCCAATCGCCTCGACAGTCGCCAAAAGCTGCGGTGGATTGCCGAAGCCATGACCGAATTGAGTGAGCGCGAAATAACAATTATTCGCGCCCGTCGCTTGGCTGAAGAAACCGTGACGCTGGAAAGCCTCGGCAAGACGCTGGGTATTTCTAAAGAGCGTGTGCGCCAGATTGAGCATGAAGCTTTGGGTAAATTGCGCGGTGTCTTGCTGACCAAAACCGATGGCAACCCGCGTCAAGCGGGTCTTCTCTAGAACTGTTTTTAATCGCGGACCAGTTTAACGCGCGAACCGGCGGCCAGCGTGTCGTCTTTTTGCAAGCCGTTTAACACCCGAAACAGGCCTTCTTTATCCGCCGCCCCGCCGCGCATTTTTTGCGCCAAAGACGCCACGCTTTCACCCTCTTTCACCGTCACCACCCGCAAGCGATAGGGT
>JAQWZC010000115.1 GCA_029253645.1 Alphaproteobacteria bacterium
CGCCTCGGTGCGCCCGTCGGTCAGCGAAGCGGGGACATTGGTTTATGAGATTAACGGGCCTTTGTTTTTCGGCTCCATTACCGCTTTCACGCAATTGTTTAAAATTGACGATGACCCTGATGCGGTGATCATCGACTTCTCTAATTCGCGGGTGGTTGACCAGTCAGCCCTGCAAGCGATTGAGGATATTGCGGCCAAATATAATGCTGCGGGCAAAAGCCTGAAATTACGCCATCTCAGCCGCGATTGTCGCCAGCTTTTGGCCAAGTCGGGCCAGCTTGTCATTGACAGCGATGAAGACCCGGATTACCGCATTGCCGCCGATTATGGGGTGCAGACCGGACGGCTTTAAGCGCGCTTGATTGCCTGCATGGGCGCGGGGTGGATTTGGGCTTGATATTTGCCTGAACGTCTGCGATTACTCCACGCGAGAACGCCGCCGCGCCCAGTCAACAAGAAATTGCTATTTCCTCGCTTCTGGTCAGCATTTTCAGCGACCACAGACAGGATTTTAAATGTCAAAATTTGCCCAGTTGGGGCTTTCCAGCCAGTTGACCAAAGCGGTCGAAAAAAGCGGATATGACAGCCCGACGCCGATTCAGGAAAAAGTTATTCCGCTCATGCTTGATGGGGGCGATATTGTCGCCATTGCCCAAACCGGCACGGGCAAAACTGCGGCTTTTGTGCTGCCCATTTTAGAGCGGCTCAAAGCCAATCAGCACAAGACCAAACCCAAGCATTGCAGCACGCTGATTATTGTGCCGACGCGCGAATTGGCCAAGCAGATTGACGATAATATCGAGAAATATGGCGCGCATATTTACCACCAGCGCGCTTGCGTGGTTGGCGGGGTGAAATATCCCAAGCAGATTAAACGGCTCAATCAGGGGCTGGATATTTTGGTGGCAACGCCCGGGCGGCTTGAAGATCATTTGAAATCGGGCAATTTATCGCTCGACCATACTGAGACGCTTATTTTGGATGAAGCCGACCAGATGCTTGATTTGGGCTTTTTCCCGGCCATTCGGCGGATTGCCAAAAAGACGCCGCGCACCCGCCAAACGGTTTTGTTGTCGGCCACCATGCCCAAGCCGATACGCGCTTTGGCGGCGGAATTATTGGATAATCCGAAAGATGTCGCGGTCGCGCCCGCCTCCACGCCGGTGGAGCGGATTGAGCAAGCCGTCATGTTGATGGAAAAACCAGAAAAGCGGCCGTTTCTGGTGCAGGCTTTGGAAAACCAGTTCCGCACGATTATTTTCACCCGCACCAAACACGGCGCGGACCAATTGGTGAAATATCTGTCGAAGCAAAAAGTCACCGCCTCGGCCATTCACGGCAATAAAAGCCAGAACCAACGCCAGCGCACTTTGGAGGCGTTTCGCAAGGGCGAGGAGCATATTCTCATCGCCACGGATATTGCGGCACGCGGCATTGATATTCCCGATGTCTCGCTGGTGGTGAATTATGATGTGCCGACCACGCCCGAGGCTTATGTGCACCGCATTGGGCGCACGGCGCGGGCCGGGCGCGAGGGGCGGGCGATAACGCTATGCGCGCCTGAAGAGCAAAAGCATCTGCGCGATATTGAAAAGCTGATTAAGGTGAAGCTACAAATTGAGAATGTGCAGGCGGGTGGCATTGATGATGACGGCTATGACCCGATGAAGGCGGCAGCTAAACCGTCAGGTAAATCATCGGATAAATCATCAGGTAAATCATCAGGTAAATCATCGGGTAAATTTGAGACACGCGGCGCGCGCCAAGATGATGGTGAACGCCGTCCGCCGAAATCACGGCGGCGCAATGATGCCAAAAAGCTGGGTGCGGGCGGTTATGAGGGTAGAAAATCAGGACCTAAAAAACCGAAGCCGCGCCATCGGGGCGAGGTTGCTGCGGCTGATGCGCCGGGCGCGCCGCGGCGCAAAAAGCGCGGTAATAAAAATCCGCCTCGCGGCCCGGCACGCCGGCGCAATAATAATCAGCAAATCGGCCGCAATTCAGAAAAATCAGCGCGTTAATCTGACGGCATGCGGCGCATCTCGTGCTTGGTTTTGCGACCACTGACACGCTTACGCCACATGCGGAAACTCGACGGCTTCATATGGCGGCGCATCAGCTTAATCACCTCGCCCTCGGGCAGGCCGAATTGCCGCTCAATCGCGTCAAACGCCGTTTCATCATCCCATGCCAGAGCGATGATTTCTGATATTTGAGCCTGATTCATAATCGTGAAATAATTCACAGAGGTCGCTTGTCCAGTGCTGGTCAGCCTATGCGGTGTCGCCTAAATTAAATACCGAAGTAATTGCTGCATGGGAGCGCGTGATGAAAAAAATAATGTTGCTGGGGTCGGGCGAATTGGGCCGCGAATTAACCATCAGCCTGAAGCGGCTTGGCTGTACGGTGATTGCCTGCGACCGCTATGAAAACGCCCCCGCCATGCAAGTGGCAGACCGCTCAATGGTGTTTGATATGTTGAACGAAGCTCAGTTGCGCGCGCATATTCAATCCGTTCACCCTGATTTGGTGGTGCCGGAAATCGAGGCCATCAATACGCAAGTTCTGTTAGATGTCGAAAGCCAGCGCACCATTGTGCCATCGGCGCGGGCGGTTGATTTAACCATGAACCGCGATCGTATTCGCGACCGCGCCGGCGAGTTAGGCCTGCCGACGGCGAAATATGGCTATGCTGCAAATCTTGACGAAATGCTTGCGCTGTGTAGCGACATGGCGTGCAAAGTCGTGGTCAAGCCGGTGATGAGTTCGTCGGGCAAAGGCCAATCGACAGTGGCCGCAGGTGATGGCGCGGCGGCGCAAGAGGCGTGGCATCACGCGGTTGAGAATATGCGTGGCGATCGGAATAAGGTGATTGTCGAGGAATTCATATCATTTGATTATGAGATTACGCTGCTGACGGTGCGGCAGAAAAATGCTG
>JAQWZC010000128.1 GCA_029253645.1 Alphaproteobacteria bacterium
CCTCGGCCACCACCAGTTCGGGCGTGGCGGCCTCATCTTCCAGCCAATCCTGCCATTCGCCCCCCTCACCGTCGTCACCGGCCTTCATCGGCGCGTTGAGCGAGGCATCGCCGCCGGACGTCATGCGCCCTTCCATCATCGTCACCTCGTCATTGTCAACGCCGAGACGCTCGGCAATCTCGCTGACTTGGTCGGGCTTGAGCGCGCCGCCATCAATGGCGTTAATCTCGCCCTTGAGCCGCCGCAAATTGAAAAAAAGCTTTTTCTGCGCCGCCGTGGTGCCGATTTTGACCAGCGACCATGAGCGTAAAATATATTCCTGAATCTGCGCGCGTATCCACCACATGGCATAAGTGGCGAGGCGGAAGCCGCGATCGGGGTCGAATTTCTGCACGGCGCGCATCAGCCCCACATTTCCTTCCGAAATCACCTCACCAATCGGCAGCCCATAGCCGCGATAGCCCATAGCGATTTTGGCGACCAGCCGCAAATGGCTGGTCACCAGCTTATGCGCCGCGCCCTTATCGCCGCTCTCGTCATAATCCTTGGCGAGGGTGAACTCCTCATCCGCCTCCAACATGGGAAACTTCTTAATGTCATTCAGATAGCGCGACAGGCTGCCTTCCGGATTGGGGGCCGGGGCCAGTGCCGCGCTGCGGGCGGTTTTTTTCGGCGTGTCCTTGCTCATGCTTCTTATATAGGCGTCTATACCATCGCTTCCAAGAGGGATGAGAAATCAGGGGGAAACGGCGCTTCATAATAATGTTTGTCGCCCGTCTTCGGATGCTCAAACCCCAAAGCGGCGGCGTGTAGGGCTTGGCGGTCGAGCCGGGCCAGCGCGGCGTTTTGCGCCTCCGAGAGATGCACGGCGCGGCTTTTCATGCCCGTGCCATACAGCTTATCGCCCAAAACCGGATGGCCGATATGCGCCATATGCACGCGAATTTGATGCGTACGTCCGGTCTCCAGCTTGCACTCAATCAAGCTCACCTGATTTTTGCCGGTCTCACCCGCATAGCTTTTCAGCCGCCGATAATGCGTCACGGCATGGCGCGCTTCCTTGGATTTCGACACGGCGATTTTCTTGCGATTATTGGCACTGCGGGCCAGCGGCGCATCCACCGTGCCGGCGGCGGGCAGCGGCTCGCCCCATACCAGCGCCTGATAAACCCGCGCCATGCGCCCGTCGCGGCCATGCGCGGCAAATTGCTCAGACAGGCCCCGATGCGCCGTGTCATTTTTCGCCACCACCATTATGCCGCTCGTATCCTTATCGAGGCGGTGCACAATGCCCGGTCGCTTTTCGCCACCAATGCCCGACAGGCTGTCGCCACAATGCGCCAGCAGCGCATTAACCAAAGTTCCGTCGGGACTGCCGGGTGCGGGATGCACCACCATATCAGCCGGTTTATTGACCACCAGCAAATCGGCATCCTCATATAAAATATCGAGGCTGATGTTTTGCGCCTTCACCGTCGTGTCCACCGGCGGCGGCAGGGTGAGGGCGATGATATCATCTTGTTTGACCCGCCATGACGGGTCTTTTATGGTCGTATCGGTTTGTCGGCGCGTTACCGTGCAATGTCCGGCTTTCACCAGCTCTTGCAGGCGCGCGCGCGACAAGTCGCTTTGCGCCGCAGCGAGGGTTTTATCGAGCCGATCACCATTTTGAGCATAGGTGACGGCAAAGGCGAGCATTTGATTTGGAGCGTTGACCATGTCTCAAGATACAGGAAATCCGGCTGCGGCGGAAACCACTTCTGAAGAAATTCCGCAACCCAATAGCCGCTATGTCCGCACGCTGCTGGCTGTGGTTATCGGGCTGGGCGTCCTCATGGTCGGCGGCGCGATTGTGGTCATCGGCACAGTGCTGTCGCGGTTGAATAATCCGGAGACGATTCCGGTAAAGCTCGGCTTTGGCGAGACTGAAATATCCATTCCGGCAGATGCGGAACTTGTTGGTGTTGAGAATGGCGATGCGCGTATTGTGCTGCGCCTGAAAGATGAAACAGGGCCCTTTCTGATTTTACTCGACCCGCGCAAAGGGTTGGAAAAAGGTAGGGTTCGCTTAAAGAAAGAATAAGAAGATGAACCCGACGAACATTACCCCGACGAACATTACCCTCATTGTCTTGGCGGCGCTGGTTGCGCTGCTGGTGATTATTTACACCCGCTCTGACCGCGAGACCATAACAGCGGCAGATTTTCGCGCCGATAGCGGCTATCAGACGGCGCGTCTATCAGATGGCGTGACCGCTTTTATGGATTACGGCCCGCAAGACGCGCCGCCGGTGATTATCGTGCATGGCGGCACGCTCGGCTCATTGGCCTATCAAGGCTATGTGCCGCCTTTGGTGAAAGATGGCTGGCGGGTGATTATTTATGACCAATATGGCCGTGGTTTTTCTGACCGGCCGCATACGCCGTTGGGCATTGATATGTTGAGCACGCAATTAAACGACTTGCTCGACCATTTGAATATCGACCAAGCGCATTTATTCGGTGTCAGCATGGGCGGCGCGGTGATTGCGCGTTTCGGCGCGACGCATGGCGCACGGGTGCGCTCTTTGGCCTATCAAGTGCCGGTGATTGGCGGGGTGGAGGTGACACCTGCCCTGGTTGCCACAAGGCTGCCGCTTATCGGCAAAGTGCTGGCGCGGCTTATCGGCGTGCCGGCGATTATTGCGCGCGGCGAGAGTTTCGGCACAGAAACCGAAGAAGCGCGCCGCGTGGTGGCGCATTTTAAAGGTCAATTTAAGGTCAAAGGCACTGAGCGCATGATGCGCGATATGCTGATTGGCGACGCGCTGGGCGACCGCATGGCCGACCATGAAAAAATCGGGGCGGCAGGCGTGAAGGCGCAATTTGTCTATGCCACGGATGACCCTGAAATTGCGCCCGCGCAGGTTGAGGCGGCTTTGGCGCATTATGATGCGCCGGATGTGCATCAATATACGGGCGGGCATTTTTTCTCATCCGGTCACACGGATGAATTGGCAGATAAATTAACCGCGTTTTTCAGCCGACATTAAAACGGCATCCACCCAGGTTTTTCGGTGAATTTGAGGTAGCCGAGGCTGACGCCGATTTGATAGCCGACGCCGACGCGCATCGGCGCCAAAATCATATTGCCGCGTTGCAGATAGTTAAAGCCGACGCCGCCAAGCGCGACCAATGAGCCATCGACCCCGACAAAGCGGCGATAAAGGTCTTCGGGTGCGTCAATATTGTAAACCAATGTGAAGCTTTTGCTGCCCGAGGCGCCCATATCGACACCGGCTGACGGGCCGCGCCAATAAATCGGATATTCGCGGCCATCGGGAAACATGATATTGCCGCGTCCATAGCGCGCGCCAAAGACCACTGAAACGGAAAGCTCTTCGCCGCGAATAATCGCGCTGGGTTGGCCATAACGGCTGAAAATGCGGTCAATGATTTCGCCCATGCTCTCCGCCGTTGCGCCCAGATATTTGGCCGAGGCGATGACCAGACTGCTTTCGGAGAAATCTTCAATTTGGCGTGGCGTGTTTTGCTGCGCCTGCGCCGTGAGCGGCAGAAAAGCCAAGGGCAGAATTAGGCACATATACGCAAAATGCTTGGTGAGCATAGCCTCTCCTGCTTGTTGCTTATTTGAGGGCATCCTGCCAGTTATCCGCTGCTGCCGCAATAAAAGAAGGATTATCAAGGCCGCGCGCCAGCTTGCCATAGCTAAAGCGGTCGCCGCCTTCTGTGGTCACAATGCCGCCTGCCGCTTCCAAAATCGCTTGGCCCGCCGCCGTGTCCCATTCCATGGTGCGGCCATAGCGCGGATAAAAATCCGCCGTGCCCTCGGCCAACAGGCAAAATTTATAGGATGAGGCGGTGGCGATGGTTTCTTTGACATGCAGGCTGGCAATCATTTGGTCGGTTTTTTCGCCCCGATGCGAGCGGCTGGCAATGACACGCAAGCCGCTTGGGTCAGCTTTTTGTGTGTTCAGTTTTTCGGCCTTGCCGATATCCAGCGCGCCATCGGGCGCAATCGCCAGACGATAAGCGCCATCTATGCCACTGAAATAAAGCATTTCATGCACCGGCGCATAAATCACACCGGCAATCGGATATTGGCCTTTAATGAGGCCGATGTTAACGGTGAAATTATCGCGCCTGGCGACAAAATCGCGTGTGCCGTCGAGCGGGTCGAGCAGGAAGAAAATCTCATCGAGCTTATCTGGCACGGTTTCGGCACAGGCTTCCTCGCCGATAACTTGTATCCCCGGCGCAAGTTGATTGAGCGCACTCTCGAGTAAAATCTCGGCATCGCGGTCAGCTTGCGTGACCGGCGATTTATCGGCTTTGGTTTCTTCCGCCACGCCATCGCGATAATGGCGCATAATCAGCGCACCGGAATCCAATGCCATTTGGCAGAGCGCCTGCATGAAAACCGGGGCGTGCGGGTCAAAATTGCGGTCAAAATCACGGCGTGTCATGGCTTGTGCTTATCACATGCCCCGAATTTGTCCAAACCGCGCCCGCGCCGATTACGCGCCGCATTTTTGCTCGGGAATATCCACGCGATAACCACGTCCCCAGACTGTTTCGATAAAGGGATGCTGCGCTCCGGCCGTCTCGATTTTCTTCCGCAATTTGCAGATAAAGACATCGATAATTTTCATTTCCGGCTCATCCATGCCGCCATAAAGATGGTCGAGAAAACTCTCTTTCGACACGACGCTGCCCTTACGCAGGCACAGCAATTCCAGCATTTGATATTCGTTCGAGGTCAAATCCACCCTTGTGTCGCCAACGCGCACATCGCGGGCCGTTAAATCAAGCGTCACATCGCCAAATTGCAGGCGATTATTGGCGTGCCTATTGGCGCGGCCCACCAAAGCATGCAGGCGGGCGACCAGTTCATCCATATTAAACGGCTTGGTCAGATAATGATTCGCGCCGCTGCGCAGGCATAATAGGCGGGCTTCAACATCGGCTTCGCCGGAAAGCACCAGCACGGGCAGACGCTCATTCTTGGCGCGCAAATTATCCAGCACCTCATCGCCGCGCATATCGGGCAGGCCGAGATCGAGCACCATGACTTGATATTCATATAAATCGGATAATTCCAGCGCGTCTCCGCCGCGATCGGCCTCATCAACGTGAAAGCCGTGCTCTTCGAGCCGATCGGTCAGGCTTTGCGCCAGCAACATGTCATCTTCAACTAACAAAATACGCATTTTTTAATCTCCATTAACAAAATTCATGCGCCATTAAGGCCATGAAACAGCGCTCACAGACAAATCAACTTTTCGTGAGGATGCGTGAGCGCAACCCGCCGACCGTTTCAGGGGGTTGAATGCGTCCTTGTGATGCTATACTGAACGCGCCATGAGCGATGTTTTGACCCCATCTGTGCTTGAAAAAATGCCTTTGATTGACCTCGGCATCGGCCCTGACCTAACGGGCGGTGTATCGGGTGCCGATGAACGGGCAGGGCAGCGCGTGGTGATTGCCATGTCGGGCGGTGTGGACAGCTCGGTCGCCGCCGCATTGGTGAAACGCGCCGGTTATGATGCGGTGGGCATTACCTTGCAGCTTTATGACCATGGCGAAGCGATACGCCGCAAGGGCGCGTGTTGTGCGGGGCAAGATATTCACGATGCCCGCGCCGTCGCGGCCAAGCTCGATATGCCGCATTATGTGTTGGATTATGAATCGCGCTTCAAAGAAAGCGTGATGGATGAATTTGTCGATGGCTATCTCGCCGGTCACACGCCGATACCCTGTATTCGCTGCAATGAGACGGTGAAGTTTCGCGACTTGCTGGCAACGGCGCGCGATTTGGGTGCGGTGGCACTGGTGACCGGCCATTATATTGCGACGCAGCACGGCGAGACGGGCTGGCAAATGCACCGCCCGCGCGATTTGGCGCGTGACCAATCTTATTTCCTGTTTTCGACCACCCAAGCGCAATTGGACTTTTTGCGCTTTCCGCTGGCCGATTTGACGAAAGAGCAAATTCGCGATTACGCCACGCTGATAGGTCTGCAAGTCGCGGATAAGCCCGATAGCCAGGATATTTGTTTTGTGCCGAATGGCGATTATGCCGGTGTGATTAAACGTCTGCGCCCCGATTGCAGCCTGCCCGGCGAAATCCGCACTATGGATGGCACGGTTTTGGGACAGCATCAGGGCGTGTTGCATTACACGGTCGGTCAGCGGCGCGGCCTTGGCGTTGCGACGGGTGATCCGCTTTATGTGGTGGCGATTGATGCCGATAAGCGCGAGGTGATTGTCGGCCCGCGTGAGGCTTTGGCGCGCGCGCGCATTCAGCTTTATGAAGTGAATTGGCTGGGCGATGTCGGTAGCAGTGCCGGTGCCATGCCGGTGCGGGCGCGGATTCGCTCAACCGGTGAACCGGCGGCGGCGGAATTGACCCTCAATGATAAGGGCGGCGCAGAAATCGTGCTGGCCGAAGCCGAAGAGGGCGTGTCGCCCGGGCAGGCATGCGTGTTTTATGCCGCCAATAGCGACCGCGTTTTGGGCGGCGGCTGGATAAGCGGCGCGTCGCAATCCTAGCGTCTATTGCCCCGTGTTTTATTCCTTGCAAGAACCGTGCCAAATTAGTTAGCTTCCTCGCCGAGAGGAATGCTCAATGGTGCTGTCGCCGCGACTGGAAATATCGCAAAAGCAAAAGCTGATGATGAACCCGCAAATGCGGCAAGCCATCGAATTATTGCAACTGACCAATGTGCAATTGGCCGACATGCTGAAGCGCGAAATGGAGCAGAACCCGTTTCTGGCTTTTGATGCGGCGCATTTTCGCGAGGCCGGAAACGGCGAAGCGCCGCGCGCCGTCACGGTGGATGGCAAAAGCGGTGCCGGGCTGAATGATAAGATTGAGGCGGTGCGGGTTGATTTTGCCGCGCCAAACCATAGCGGGGATGCCGGTGATGTGTCGGCCATGTTGGAGAACCGCGCCGCCGATGAGGGCGGGCTGAACAGCCATATTTTGCAGCAAATTGCCGAGGAGATGAGCGACCGCGATGTCGCCGCGCTGGCCATTGAGCTGACCGGTTGGCTGGATGAGGACGGTTATTTGCGCGAGAGCGATGCCGAAATTTGCCAAACCATCGGCGTCGAGACGGGGCTGTTGGCGACGACGCTGGCGCAGCTTCAAAGCTTTCATCCGGCCGGTATTTTCGCCCGCAATTTGGGCGATTGTTTGAGCCTGCAATTGCGCGCCGCAGGCGATTGGACGCCCACCCATCAGGCTTTGCTGGACCATCTCGATATTTTAGGGCGCGGTGATATGGCGGGCTTGGCGGCGGCGATGAGGGTCGAGGCGGCGGAATTGCCGCCCTATTTGCAAGCCATACGCGCCCTTGACCCGCGACCGGCGGCGGCATTTGACACGCCCCCCACAACATTGGCCTTGCCCGATGTGATTGTGCTTCAGGGCGATGGCGGCTGGCAGGCCTATTTGAATGAGGACAGCCTGCCCAGCGTGCTGGTGCTGGAGCGCGATTGGGAGGATATGGCGCAGCGCAAAATGACCGATGATGAGCGCAATTTTATGAAAACCAATGTGCAATCGGCGCGCTGGCTGAAAAAAGCCACGCAACAACGCGCCGCTACTTTACTGCGCGTGTCGCGGGCGATTGTGGCGCATCAGCAGGGCTTTTTTGCGCGCGGCATGGCGGCGCTTCTGCCCATGGGCTTGCGCGATATTGCCGAAGAAATCGAGATGCATGAAAGCACTGTCAGCCGCTCGGTCGCCGGTAAGCTGGTGCAGACCCCGGACGGGCAATTTGCCTTGCGCGATTTATTTTCCGGCGCGGTGGGGCCGAAGCAAAGCGGCGCGCTCAAGAGCGGCGATAATATCAAAACCGTCTCGGCGCGCGCCGTGAAAGCGCGCCTTGCCGAACTGGTGGCGGCGGAAGCGGCGACGCAGGTTTTATCCGATGATGCGCTGGTCAGCCTGTTGGAAGGCGAGGGCATTGTGTTGGCGCGCCGCACGGTTGCGAAATACCGAAACGCGCTGAATATCCCGTCATCCGCACAGCGTCGCCGCGCCGCCAAAATTGCCCGAATGGTGGGCGATTGAGCGGAAAAACAGGCAATTGCCAGCCTCGGTCTTTTGGTCTATATCATGCCCACCTTTTAAGGCGGAGTAGCTCAGCTGGTTAGAGCAGCGGAATCATAATCCGCGTGTCGGGGGTTCGAGTCCCTCCTCCGCTACCAAAGCCCATCTCAAAAAACACAGCTTTTTTAGAAAGTTTTCTATGCTCTCCGTTCAAGATCGGCTCAACCGTTTCTGGTTTGGCAATTCCATCAATGCCTCCAACCGTCAGGTGATGACCAAAGCGCAGGCGAGCACGGATCTTTTGTCCGGTTTCACCGTATCGCTGGCCTTGGTGCCGGAAGCGGTGGCGTTTGCTTTTGTCGCCGGTTTGGCACCTTTGGCGGGGCTTTATGCGGCTTTTATTGTCGGGCTGGTGACCGCTTTAATGGGTGGGCGACCGGGCATGATATCCGGCGCGACCGGCGCGTTGGCCGTTGTCATGGTGTCGCTTGTGGCGTCGCATGGCCCGCAATATTTATTTGCCACTGTCGTGCTGATGGGGCTGTTGCAATTATTGGCCGGTGCGTTGCGCTGGGGTAAGTTTATCCGCATGGTGCCGCATCCGGTCATGCTGGGCTTTGTCAACGGCTTGGCGATTGTTATCGGCCTCGCGCAGCTTGAGCAGTTTAAAATGACTGATGAAAACGGGGTCAGCGGTTGGCTGGCCGGGGCGCAGCTTTCCACCACTCTGGCCTTGGTTGTTTTGACCATGCTGATTATTTGGCTGACGCCCAAACTGACCAAGCGTATTCCGGCCCCGCTCATGGCTATCGGCTTGGTGACCGGCCTTGTGCTGGTATTTGAAATTCATGTGCCGCGGGTCGGTGATTTGGCCAGCTTGGCAGGCGGCCTTCCGAGTTTTGTGATACCCAATGTGCCGCTCTCTTTTGAGACATTTCAGATTATTCTTCCCTATGCGATTATTTTGGCCGCCATTGGCCTGATTGAAAGCCTGCTGACGCTTAATCTGGTTGGCGAGATAACCGAACAACGCGGCGGGGCGTCGCAAGAATGTTTGGCGCAAGGCACATCCAATCTGCTGACCGGCTTTTTTGCCGGAATGGGCGGCTGCGCGATGATTGGCCAGTCAATGATTAACATTAAATCAGGCGGCCGGTCGCGGCTTGCCGGCATATCTGCCGCGCTGTTTTTGCTGTCCTATATTCTGTTTGCGGCCAGCTATATTGAGCTTATTCCCATCGCCGCCTTGACCGGGGTGATGTTTATGGTGGTCATCGGCACATTCGCTTGGACGTCGATTAAGACGCTGCGGCGGGTGCCGCGTGCCGACGCGCTGGTCACCATTGCCGTGACCATTGTCACGGTCTGGCAAGATTTGGCGATTGCCGTGGTTGTCGGTGTTATCATGTCGGCGCTGGTTTATGCGTGGAACGCCGCCAAACGCATTAACGCCTCGGTGCGCCCGTCGGTCAGCGAAGCGGGGACATTGGTTTATGAGATTAACGGGCCTTTGTTTTTCGGCTCCATTACCGCTTTCACGCAATTGTTTAAAATTGACGATGACCCTG
>JAQWZC010000120.1 GCA_029253645.1 Alphaproteobacteria bacterium
GCGCATAGCAAGGCTTGAAATGCCTGCCGATTAGGGATATATCAACCTCACTGAGCCAATGGAGCGCCCTTCGTCTATCGGTTAGGACGCCAGGTTTTCAACCTGGAAAGAGGGGTTCGATTCCCCTAGGGCGTACCATGCTCAGTATTTTCAACCCTAACGCGTAGCCAGTTGATAGACTTTATCATCGCCTTTCCATACGGCTTTGATGAATTGGTCGCGGCCTGAGCGGAAGCGATAATATTTATATTTCGTCGCGGCCTTTTTGTAATAATCCTGATGATAATCCTCGGCCGCATAAAAGCCATCAGCCTTGGCCAATTCGGTGGTAATCGGGCGGTCGAATTTGCCGGATTTTTTCAGCGCGGCAATCGCCCCTTCGGCGAGGCGTTTTTGTTCGGCATCGACATAAAAAATGGCGCTTGAATAATGCCGCCCGCGGTCAACAAAACTTCCCTTGCCATCGCTCGGGTCGTGCATGCGCCAAAAGGCGCTGAGTAATTGCTGATAGCTGACCTTGCTGTCGTCATAAAGCACTTTAACGGTTTCGCGGTGCGTGGTGCGCCCATAGGCAACATCGCGGTAAGTGGGGTTGGGTTCCGCGCCGCCCATAAAGCCGGAAATCACATCACCCACGCCTTCAATTTTCTCAAAATCCGCTTCCGTGCACCAAAAACAGCCGCCTGCAAAATAAGCCACCTTATCGGCGGCGATAGCAGCTGCGGGCAGGGAGAAGGAGACGCCAATGGCCAGAGCCAGCGCGGCGACGATATTTTTCAACGCATATGTCATCTGAGAAACCTTTCTTATTCTGCGTCCCTCATAGCAGGCGAATGTGGCTATTTCTTGTCGGCTAATTGCCCGGTAATTGCGGTGCTTTATCGTCATAAAGCGGCACCCAATTTCGGGCGCGTTCTTTGCCAATCAGCCAGCTCGTTTTGTCCATCGACTCGCGTAATTGGTCGACGGAAACAACGGCGGCAATCGGCGCACCCAAATTCAATCGGCGCGGATTGGTGAGATATAAATGCGCCCATTTCGCGCCCTCAATCACATCCTCATCCGGCCCTAACCCGGCGGCATAAAGCGACACCATAACGGCCTGCGCGCCAAAATGTCCGGCGTGCGCCGCCTTGCCAATCCATTCCAGCCCGGTAGCAAATTCTTGCTTATCGAATGTGGATTGACGGTCAGGGGCCGTCCCGCCCGTGCCGTCCAATCCGGCGAGTTGCAAATAACATTCGCCCAAAGCGGTTTGCGCATCCTCATAGCCAAAGCCGCGCTTGGCCAATGGCGCGAGCGTGGTAATCGCTTCCCCGCAATTGCCTTGCTGCTTGAGAATAAAGCCGTCCCAATAGGGGCTGCGCTGCTGGTCGCGCTCAACCTGTCGGCGACGCACATTATCACTGGCGCTTTCTGAGCGCGTTTGCGCCAAAGCCGGTTCAACCGTCAACGCAGCCAGGATGAGCAGTAAGAAGGAGCGTTGTCCTACCAATGGCCGATATTTTCCATCGATGCCCAAGGCTCTTGGCTTGGTAGCGGGCTGCCCGCTTGCAGCAGTTCAACCGATACATTATCGGGCGAGCGAATAAAGGCCATGCGGCCATCGCGCGGCGGGCGGTTAATGGTGATGCCGGCTTTGGACAGCTTCTCGCAAGTGGCGTAAATATCCTCCACCTCATAAGCGAGGTGGCCGAAATTGCGGCCTTCATCAACTTCTTTTTCATCCCAATTATGGGTTAATTCAATCTGCGCTTCGGGCTGGCCGGGCGGGGCGAGAAACACCAATGTGAAGCGGCCTTCTTCAATATCGAAGCGGCCGACATTTTCCAGTCCCAAATGCGTGCAGTAAAAATCCAGTGAGGCGTCAATATCCGTGACGCGTATCATGGTGTGAAGATATTTCATAGCAGTCCTCTTAAGCCGACATAAAGAATGTCCATACGAATGACTATTCTAGCCAAAACAACACAAAATTGTGGTTTTCTTTTGGCCAGTCCTATTAAATGCGCACATGTTTAAAGAAATCACTTTCAAATCTTCCGGCATTAATTGCCATGCGCGGCTTTATACACCAAAAGCCGCTAACCGAAATGGCGCAGGTATTGTGCTGGGCCACGGCTTGTGCGGCACGATTGATACCGGATTGCCGGACTATGCCGAAGCCTTCGCCAATGCGGGTTTTCATGCGCTGGTCTTTGATTATCGCGGCTTCGGGTTGAGCGATGGCACGCCGCGCCAATTCGTGTCCGTGCCGCGTCAACGCCAAGATTGGCTGCGGGCGATTGCCACGCTGCGCGGTCATGCCGATGTTGATGCCGACAGCATCGGCCTGTGGAGCATTTCATTTTCCGGCGGTCATGTGGTGCATATGGCGCATAAGGATCCGAAAATTAAAGCGATTGTCGCGCAAGTGCCGATGATTGATCCGGTGCTGACATTAAATGTCAGTGAGTATGAACGTGGCATTGAAAAGACCGAAGCGTTGCAGGGGCAGGTTCTGCAATGGCTGAAGAAACGTTGGTTCACCAATAAGCCTGAAATGCTACTGGCCGTGCGCCGCCATGATGATGATGTGGCCTTGCTGGCGACAGAGGAAGCCAAGATTTATGCTAAACTTGGCGGGCCAAGTTGGCGCAATGAAGTGCATCCCGACAGCTTCATCTTCGGCAAGATTTCCGACAATAATGCCTCCTTGCTGACCGATGATTTATCCGTTCCAGTGCTGCTGCAAATGGGAAAGACGGACCGGCTGGTATCCAATGAAGCGATTGTTAATTTCGCGCGGCGATGCGGGCCACTGGCAAGGCTCTCAACCTATGACGCCGGACATTTTACCTTGCTGCAAAATAATGCGCTGCAAAAGCAGGCGATAAAGGAAGCCATCAGCTTTTATGACGAGCATTTGACTGTATGAGCATGTTGCTGCGTCAATGGGTGGAAGAAGCCGACAATGTCGTGATTTTTACCGGCGCGGGTATGAGCACGGATAGCGGTATTCCGGATTTCAGAAGCCCGGGCGGGGTATGGACTCGCATGACGCCGATTATGTTTCAAGATTTCATCGCCAGCGAGGAAAATCGCATTGAGGCGTGGAAGCGCAAATTCGCCATGTCTGATGAACTGGGCACGCCGCAGCCCAATGAGGGCCACCGCGCCGTGGCGCAGCTTGTCGCCACCGGCAAAGTGTCGGCGGTCATCACGCAGAATATCGATAATCTGCATCAAGATAGCGGCATCCCCGAAGACAAGATTATCGAGCTGCATGGCAATGGCAGCTATGCGGTTTGCTTGGATTGCGACCTGCGCCATGAATTAAACGATATTCGCACCGCCTTTGAGGGCGGCGATATGGCCACGGCGCCGGGGTGTCAAAATTGCGGCGGCATGGTGAAGACGGCAACGGTCTCATTCGGGCAAGCCATGCCGGAAGCGCAAATGAGACGCGCTGAGGCGGCGACCCTTAGCTGCGATTTATTCATCGCCATCGGTTCTTCTTTGCAAGTTTTTCCGGCGGCGGGGTTTCCGGTCATGGCCCGCCATAATGGCGCGCGGCTGGTCATTCTCAATCGCGAAGCGACAGAGTTAGATGATGCGGCTTCTTTGGTGATTAACGAAGAAATAACGCCGACTCTGCAAAATCTCCTAAAGCTCGATAGTTAAAAGGAAAACACGGGGTCTTCCTCTAGCGGGTGCGTGCGGTTAAGCTTTTGGCGGTGCGCAGGCAGATTTCTTCTTTTTTGTCTTCTGTTTTGTGCTAGCGTCTAATTCGTAAAGCGTAAACCTGAAAACAAAAAGAAGTAGAGGTTTTGCAATGTCTTCAGTTAACACCACAGATGAAGTGGTTGTTGACTTCGTATCTATTGAGGGTGTCGTCAAATGGTTCGACCCTGTAAAAGGTTATGGTTTCATTGTCCCAAATGATGGCGGCGTCGATGTCTTGGTCCATCATTCCACTTTGCGTCGGGGCGGGTATGATATTCTCTATCCGCAAGCGCGCATTAAATGCACCATCATTCAGCGGCAGCAGGGTTTTCAAGCCGATAAAATTATTGCCGTTGATAATAGCGAGGCGATTATTCCGACCGGTAATCCGCGTCCGACAGCCATTTTGTCGGATATTACCGATGTGTCTGATTTTCAGCAGGCCGAGGTCAAATGGTTTAATCGCGTGCGGGGCTTCGGCTTCGTGAATGTCGAATCCGGTGGGCAGGATATTTTCGTGCATATGGAAATCTTGCGCAAAGCGGGTATCGAGGCTTTGGTGCCCGGGCAATATGTTTTGGTGCGTTTCGGTAATGGGCCTAAAGGCCTGATGGCGACAGATGTCAAACGTATTGATAGCGGCATGGCTTTGGCCGATATGGAGGATGATGATTATCTACAAGAGGGCGACGCACAACCGCCACTGGTAGATGAGGTTGCCTCTGACCCCGAGGCATCGCCGCCAATGGAACAAGAAGCAGACCGCTAACGCTTGGCGAGGCTTGCGCCCCTGTCTTTGCTATGGCAGGAAAGGGGCATGAGCCAGCCCAGTGATGACACCTCAGCGATTGATTTAGAGCGCCTCGCGCCGCCCCAGCCTTTTCGGCCAAGTGTGCGGCGTGGGCCGTTTACCACCCATAATGGACCGTGGTTTCATTGGGCTGAGGAGAGCGACTGGCGGCAAGGCGTCCGCCTGATGGCGCGCCATTGCAATAGTCGCGGCATTGTTCATGGCGGCTTCCTCAGCAGCTTTGCCGATGGCTTGGCGGCTACGGCAGTGTTCCGCGAGGTCAAACGATCTTCCGTTACGATTAAGCTGAATACTGAGTTTTTGCGGTCGGCCAAATCGGGTGAATGGTTGCAAGGCACGGCACAGGTTACACGCGCCACCGGCAAATTGGCCTTTGTCGATGCTTATGCTTGGGTCGGGGAGGGGCGCGATATCCCGATGGATAATCTGGTGTTCCGCAGTGCCGCTGTCTTCAAATTATTGGAAGCGCGATAGTTTTACTTATGACTGACTATCGCCTTGAAACCGCGCGCCAATTGGTCTAAGCACATCTCAGTCGGGGCTTGGCGCAGTCTGGTAGCGCACCTGGTTTGGGACCAGGGGGTCGCAAGTTCGAATCTTGCAGCCCCGACCATTGTTTATCTTTGCGGACTTTGTTTGTTGACCGCAGTAAACAGCCATTTTTAGAGAAATCAGGGTTAAATGAAACTTCATTCGAGTGGACTGGA
>JAQWZC010000132.1 GCA_029253645.1 Alphaproteobacteria bacterium
CAACTACATGCAAGCTGATGCCGCTTAGAAATTTTTGACCCCAGTTATTGCCGCCCCAGAAGAAAATGGTCTCTTTAGGCGATTGGTTTATCCACTTAGACTTTTTATAATCAAAATACGGTTTGCTATAACCAGTGGAGCCGTGAAAGAAGCGCGCCATAATGGTGTAATCTTGGTTGAAGATATTTTGCACATCCTCAGAAACAAATTGGAAGTTGCCATTGGTGCCAATATTAGAAGCCATGCTGGTTTCCATGGGCTTTTCTTCAATGTTGAAGTCAATTTCTTGTGTGGCGCTCAAGCGACCGTCTGTAAGTTCAACCGTTACTGTTGCGCGCACCGGGCGATCACCCAACTCACTCCAATTGTCGGCGAGGCTGATGTCGCCGCTGTGTGCATCAATGCTGAACAAATCGGCATTGTCACCCGACAGGCTCCAACGAACAGTGTCACCATCAGGGTCTTTTGAACCCAGAACGCTCACAACGCGGTCATTTGCATTTCTTTCATTTGTAATCAGTTCCGGCACCCAATCCATCGGGGCAATAATTTCCGGCGCACGGTTCGGGTCGCCAAAAGCCAGAGTAAGTGTTTCCTCATCCGTAGCTTCGCCATCAGATAATTGGACGGTAATCTCCGCCGAACACTCATCAGGGCCAGCAGGTTCAACCTCATCAACATCTTCTTCTTCAACGCCACCGCCGCCGTTGGAAGCTGTTGTGATAACCCGCATAAAATCGCCAATATTGGCGGTGCGCGACCGGAAGTGCAGCACGCGGCGATCTACAGGATCAATCCAAGCAATATCCTTGCCATCTTCCAATGCCAGTTTGGCTTGCTGGTAGTCACGACTGTATTGGGCGCCCTGCTTGCCGAGGCGGCTAATCGTGTCATCATAGCCCTTGTCGGTGTAATAAATGCCCAAAATCGGGTTTTCAAAAGTAACGACACCATCCGTATTTCGCATGTCTTCTTTAGAATTATTTTGAAAGACTAAATAGCTGTTTATCGGCGTGAGATTTGAGTTTACCGTTGCCGCGCTGACAGATGGCACGTTGATGGAGCGACCGCTATCATTCACTGCATAAGAGGTCGCCGCGCGCGCTTCCGTGGTGAAAGTGCCGCCGCGATGATTGGCACGCTCGAGAGTGACATGATATTTGCCCGTGCTTGTTGGCTTACCGCCTTGCTTTTTCGAGCGGAAATCGATTGCATTATGGTCTTGCACCATATTCCCATTGGTCGAAACAATGCCGAAGCCGGTTGTGCCCAACGAACGCTTGGCGGGGTTTGCTCCCGATGTGTTTGTTGGCGCGCTGTCGCTATTAGCGGCAACGCAACTCAACTTGTCGCTCGAACCGAGCACGTTGTAGCTCACCAAACCAGTTTGCGCGTTAATGGAGAAGACGGACGGATTGGCGCCCAGCAATGACCATTTCAGCGCGTCGCCATCGGCGTCTTGACCGGTTAATTGTCCGACTGATGTAATGCCATTTGGATAAGGCGCAAACTCTTTATCTGCAAACCCTTCCGGCACAATAATTTGCGGCGGCGTATTGATTTTTTCGGCTTCCAACGGAATCGCAAGCGCCATCTCATCGGTCAGGCGACCATCGCTCACCTGCACGGTAAACCGCACAAATTCAGGGCGATTTTCAAGCCCATCCAGCCCCTCATCACGCGCCAAACTCATCACACCAGTTTGTGGATTAATGGTGAAAATATCCAAATCACTCGACACAAGCGACCAGCTAATTGCGTCGCCATCTGGGTCGGTGGCCAGCATTTCATCAATCACCACTTGCCCATTGGCGGCGTCACGCGAGACCAGAGACGGCCCCCAATCAGCAGGCACAATCAGACGCGGCGGCTGGTTCGGGTCAGCCAAGGCAATATTTAACGTCATCTCATCGGTCAATTCGCCGTCACTGACTTGCACGGTCAGCGTCACGCTTTCCGGTTGCTGCGCCGGTGCGTCGCCATTTTCGGCAATCGTCACAACGCCAGTTTCAGCGTTAATGGCAAATAGATTGTAATCCATCGCGGAGATAGACCATGTCAGCGGGTCATTATCCGGGTCGGTCGCGCTTAAAACCGAAATAATGCTGTCACCGGCTGATGCCGTATTCGGAATTATGCTCGGCGCCCAATCGAGCGGCGCAACAATGCGCGGCGGCCCATTGGGGTCTTCAAATGACAACGATAGCGTCATTTCGTCAATCAAGTCGCCATCACTGACTTGCACGGTAAGCTGCGCGCCCTCGGGGCGTTGCTCGCCATCGGCAAAGCCGCCGACCAAAGACACAACGCCGTTATTTGCATTAATCGCGAAAATCGACGGGCTGGCTGAACTCAAAGACCATGTGAGCGTGTCGCCATCGGGGTCGAGTGCTGTCAGGCGGTCAATAACCACCGTGCCCTGCCCGGCCGAGTCGGCCACCTCGGCGGGTGACCAATCGGCGGGAACGATAATACGCGGCGGGCCATTATCATCGTCAAAACCGAGTGTCAGAGTGAGGTTATCGCTGGCAATGCCATCACTGACTTGCACCGTCACTTGCGCGCTTTCAGGGCGCGTCACGCCACCGCTCGACGAACTGAAACCGCGCGACAGCGACAACACACCGCTGGAGGCGTCAATCTCAAAAACCGGCGGGTTGGCCGCACTTAATGACCATGTCAGCGCGTCGCCATCAGGGTCAATCGCCGACAAGATATCAATCAAAACCGAGCCTTGACCGGCACCTACGCCTACGCTTGATGGCTGCCAATCGGCCGGCGTCACAATACGTGGCGGCATATTATTGGCGACATCTTCGTAATCATCGCGGTCAAGGTCGGAGCAATCAGAGCTCGACGTCGCCGAAGCGCCGAGTTTGGTGCGGCAGGCCTCGGCATTCTCATCATCATTGGTCGCTATCATGCAAAGCTGGGAGTCGGCACTGTCGGAGCCGTAACCGCGGCGTTTGCAATTGGCGGCATCTTCTTCATCGCCGCCCTGCTCTTCAACGCCGTCAACAAAGGCGCCCATTTCTGTCAGGCTTTCAAAACCGAGACCAATACAGATTTGGATTTGCGGCACGAGGGGACGGAATTCATCAGCATCAACTTCGGCACAGGCCGAGCCGAACAGCGCGATGCAATCCTCGTCAAATTGTTCTGAAGACGCATAGTTCCAAGCCACAGCATCATCTGCATTTTGCTCATAACCTTGCGTCGCAGCCTCTTCCATATCCTCAATGCTGTCATAGCCGATATCTTGCGCGAGAGAATCCGGATTGGTCA
>JAQWZC010000155.1 GCA_029253645.1 Alphaproteobacteria bacterium
TTCATGGCGGGCTGGATGGTCATTATCTCCTGACGTCTATTATTGAGGCCGCATCATGAGCATGGAAGCCGAACATACAACCCCGGATCAAGCCCGTGATATGGGATTAAGCGCAGATGAGTTTGACCGTATCTGCAAACGGTTGGGGCGTATTCCCAATCTGACCGAGCTTGGCATTTTTTCGGCCATGTGGTCGGAGCATTGTTCGTATAAATCATCAAAAAAATGGTTGAAAACCCTGCCCATTGACGGCCCACAAGTCATTGAAGGACCCGGCGAAAATGCCGGTGCGGTTGATATTGGTGATGGGCTTGCTGCCATTTTCAAAATCGAAAGCCATAACCACCCTTCTTTTATCGAGCCTTATCAGGGTGCGGCAACCGGCGTTGGCGGTATTTTGCGCGATGTCTTCACCATGGGCGCGCGGCCTGTGGCGCTGTTAAACGCGCTTCGGTTTGGCGCGGCTGAGCATGAAAAAACCCGCCATCTTGTTGGCGGCGTTGTATCGGGCATTGGCGGCTATGGCAATTGCATCGGCATTCCAACCGTTGGCGGCGAGGTCAATTTCGACAAATCCTATAACGGCAATATTTTGGTTAATGCCATGTGCGTCGGCGTGGCGCGCACCGATAAGATTTTTTACGCCGCCGCCACCGGCATTGGTTCGCCGGTTGTTTATGTCGGCTCCAAAACCGGCCGCGACGGCATTCATGGCGCGACCATGGCCTCGGCTGAGTTTGACGATGCGTCGGAAGAAAAACGCCCGACCGTGCAAGTCGGTGACCCGTTTACCGAAAAGCTGCTGCTCGAAGCCTGCCAAGAGTTAATGGCGTCTGATGCGATTATCGGCATTCAGGATATGGGCGCGGCGGGCCTCACCTCCTCCTCGGTTGAAATGGCCGATAAGGGCGGCGTCGGTATTCAGCTCAATCTCGATAAAGTGCCGTGCCGCGAAACCCATATGACCGGCTATGAAATGCTGCTGTCGGAAAGCCAAGAGCGCATGTTGATGGTGCTGAAGCCGGGCCGCGAGCCGGAGGCCGAAGCCATTTTCACCCGTTGGGGGCTGGATTTCGCCGTGATTGGCGAGCTGACCGATACGGGCCGCATGGTGGTGCATCATGAGGGGCAGATGATTGCCGATATGCCGCTTGGCCCGCTGGCCGACGGCGCGCCTGAATATGACCGCCCACATGTGGCGACCCCGCCAGCCGCCGATTTCGACACCGCTCTGCTGGCCAATGCGCCGGATATGGCGGCAGCGTTAACGACGCTCATGGCGTCATCAGAGATTGCTTCGCGCCGCTGGGTCTATGAGCAATATGACTCCATGGTGATGGGCGACACGCTTGCCGGACCGGGCGGAGATGCCGCTTTGGTGCGGGTGCATGGCACGCAAAAAGCCTTGGCCATCTCGACCGATGTGACCCCGCGCTATTGCTTTGCTGACCCGATTGAGGGCGGCAAACAAGCGGTCGCTGAAGCCTATCGCAATATCTCAGCCACCGGCGCGACGCCCTTGGCGATTACCAATTGCTTGAATTTCGGCAATCCGGAACGCGCCGAGATTATGGGGCAATTTGTCGGCTGCCTTGAGGGCATGGGCGAAGCGGGCCGCACGCTCGACTTCCCCGTCGTCTCGGGCAATGTATCGCTTTACAATGAGACCAACGGCACCGGCATTTTGCCGACCCCGGCCATTGGCGGCGTTGGCCTGCTGAAGCAACTCGACAAAGCCGTGGGTAATCGCTTTACCGCCGAGGGCCAGATGATTTATCTGCTCGGTGAGACCAAAGGTCATTTGGGCGCGTCGCTTTATCAGCGCGACATATTGGGCGATGACAGCGTCTTTGCCCCGCCGCGGATTGACCTTGCGGCAGAAGTCGCGCATGGCGCACTGGTGCGCGCGGCAATTGATAAAGGGCTTATTGCGGCGGCGCATGATATTTCCGATGGCGGCCTGGCCGTCGCTTTGGCTGAAATGGCCATTGGGCAAAATATCGGTGCCGAGATAAGCGCTGAAGGCGATATCGGCTTCTGGTTTGGCGAGGACCAAGCGCGCTATGTGCTGGCAGTTGATGCTGATAAGGCCGCCGCATTTGAGGCCCTGGCCGCCGGTCTGCCTGTGCAGAAAATCGGCACAACCACTGGCGCGGAATTGAAATTCGGTGATACAGTCACTATATCAGTCAAGCAACTGCATGACTTGAATGAGGGTTGGTTTCCGGCCCTCATGCAAGGATAGCTGCAAGATAGGGATGCCCCCATGCCGATGAGCGCCGGTGAACTGGAACATATGATACGCGCCGCCCTGCCCGATGCAGAGGTGGAGATTACCGATTTGCGCGGCGATGGCGACCATTATGCGGCGCGTGTTGTCAGCCCTGCCTTTAAGGGCAAGACGCGCGTGCAGCAGCATCAAATGGTCTATGACGCCATTGAGGGTGGCATGGGCGAGGAATTACACGCATTGGCCTTGCAAACCGGCGTACCGGACAACATATAGAAAATATGGCCGTCACATGAAATGGCTGAGGAGCAGATTATGAGCGAAATTAACGAAGTCATTCAGGGCGAAATCGGCAGCGCCGATGTGGTTCTTTTCATGAAGGGCACGCCGGTGTTTCCGCAATGCGGCTTCTCCAGCCAAGTTGTGCAAATTCTGTCGCATGTTGGCATTCCCTTTAAGGGCATTAATGTGCTGGAAGATGATAATTTGCGCGAAGGCATTAAGAGCTTCTCAAACTGGCCGACCATTCCGCAGCTTTACGTCAAAGGCGAGTTTGTCGGCGGCTGCGATATTATTCGCGAAATGTTTGAGGAGGGCGAATTGCGCCCCTTCCTCGATGAAAAAGGCATTGAAGCGGCGTCTTAACCCCCCGTTTCACGCAAAGAAAAAGCCCGCCAATTTGGCGGGCTTTTTTGTCGATACGAGCCATAAAGCTCTAATTGCGCGAGTAAAACTCGACCACAAGATTGGGTTCCATCTGAACCGGGTAAGGAATATCGGTCAGTTGCGGCACTTGTGCCAGCGACGCTGTCATTTTGCTGTGATCAACCGACAGATATTCCGGAATGTCACGCTCAGCGCTTTGAATGGCTTCCAAAACAACATTGAGGTTACGTGACTTCTCACGAACCTCAACAACATCACCGATTTTCAGACGACGGCTTGGAATGTTACAACGGCGACCATTGACCATCACATGACCGTGATTGACAAATTGGCGCGCTGCGAAAACAGTGGTTACGAATTTAGCACGATAGACAATCGCATCAAGGCGGCTTTCCAGCAGGCCAACGAGGTTTTCGCTGGTATCGCCCTTCACCCGAACCGCTTCGGCATAAATGCCTTTAAACTGCTTTTCGGTAATATTGCCGTAATAGCCTTTAAGCTTTTGCTTGGCGCGCAGCTGGGTGCCGAAATCCGACAATTTACCGCGGCG
>JAQWZC010000013.1 GCA_029253645.1 Alphaproteobacteria bacterium
TGGCCTTGGAGGCACACCTCGGAATATCATCATGCTAACCTGTGATGCCTTCGGTGTTCTGCCTCCGATCTCTCGCTTGACACCCGCGCAAGCTATGTATCACTTTTTATCTGGCTTCACTTCCAAAGTCGCTGGTACCGAGCGCGGTGTGACAGAACCACAACCTACGTTTTCCACCTGCTTTGGCGCGCCGTTTATGCCGCGTCACCCGTCAGAATATGGCAATTTGCTGCGCGACCTTATCGCCGAGCATGATGCCAAATGCTGGCTGGTCAATACCGGTTGGACGGGCGGTGCTTATGGCATTGGCAATCGTATGCCAATTAAAGAAACCCGCGCGTTGCTCTCTGCCGCGCTTGATGGCAGCCTGAATAATGTCGAGTTCCGCACCGATGCGAATTTCGGCTTTGATGTGCCGGTCGCCGTGCCGGGGGTTGATAGCTCAATTCTCAATCCGCGTGACACTTGGGCCGATAAAGACGGCTATGACGCACAAGCCGCTAAGCTTGTCGCCATGTTTGTCGCCAATTTCGATAAATTTATCGAGCATGTTGACGATAATGTGAAAGCCGCCGCCTTGGCTGCGGAATAGTCAACGCAAAATTTGATGAAAAGGGCGGGGTTTACCCCGCCTTTTTTTGATTCAACTTAAATAATAATACTAATAAGATTAAATAATACTATTAATGGGCTTCTTCCCAGTTATTTGCGGCTTGGGCGTCAACCAAAAGCGGGACAGATAGCGATAAACGCGGCGCGCAGGCGTTTTGCATAGTGGTTTTGACGGTTTCAATCAATTTTTCGCACATTTTTGTCGGCGCTTCAAAAATTAGCTCATCATGCACTTGCAACAGCATTTTCGCGTCTGGCAAACCGGCGGCTTGCAGCGCGGCGGGCATTTGTATCATGGCGCGGCGAATAATATCCGCCGCCGTGCCCTGAATCGGCGCGTTAATGGCGGCGCGCTCGGCAAAGGCTTTGCGGGCCGGAATTTTGGCGTTGATTTCCGGCACATGCACTTTGCGGCCAAATAGGGTGGAGACATAGCCGTGCACCTTCGCCTCGGCCTTCACATGGTCCATATAATCCTTAATGCCCGGGAATTTCTCAAAATAGGCTTTGATGTAATCGCTCGCCTCGCCACGTGAAATTCCCAGCTGATTGGCCAGTCCAAAAGCCGAAATGCCGTAAATAATGCCGAAATTAATCGCCTTGGCGCGGCGGCGCACTTCCGGCGTCATCTCCGCCATCGGCACGTTAAACATTTCAGAGGCGGTCATGGCGTGAATATCATCGCCGTTTAAAAAGGCCGATTTCAACGCCTCAATATCGGCCATATGGGCCAGCACGCGCAATTCAATTTGGCTGTAATCGGCACTGACCAGCTGATGCCCGTCAGCGGCGATAAAGGCGGTGCGAATCCGCCGCCCGTCTTCCGTGCGTATCGGGATATTTTGCAGGTTCGGCTCGGATGAGGATAAGCGGCCCGTTGTCGTCGCGGCCAAAGAGTAAGAGGTATGAATGCGCTGCGTTTCGGGATTGATAAATTCGGGCAGCGCATCCGTATAGGTCGATTTCAGCTTGGCCAGCCCGCGCCAATCCAGCACAAGCTGCGCCAGCCCGATGCCATTGGCGGCCAGACCCTCCAGCACATCAGCGCCGGTGCCCCAAGCGCCGGTTTTGGTTTTCTTGCCGCCCTCCAAGCCCATCTTATCAAACAGGATTTCTCCCAATTGCTTGGGGCTGGCAATGTTGAACGTCTCGCCCGCTTGCTCAAAAATCTCGGCTTCCATCGCCGCCATTTTTTGCGCGAATTCACCCGACAGGCGCGACAGCACGGCGCGGTCAACCCGCACCCCTTCGGCCTCCATAGCGCGCAACACGCCGACCAAAGGCCGCTCCGTGCCCTCATAAACCGCAACCATATGGTCGGTGACGAGGCGCGGTTGTAAATGCTTATAGAGGCGCAAAGTCACATCGGCATCTTCCGCCGCATATTCAGTGGCCTTCTCAATCGGCACTTGGTCAAAGGTGATTTGGCTTTTGCCGCTGCCCAAAAGCTCTTTAATCGGTATCGGCTTATGGCTCAGATATTTTTGCGCCAGCGTATCCATGCCTTGGCCATGATTGCCCGCATCCAGCGCATAAGACATCAGCATGGTGTCGTCATAGCCGTCTATCTCAAGCCCGTAACGTTGCAAAATCTGCGCGTCAAATTTGGCATTTTGCAAAATCTTTTTGACCGACCTGTCAGACAAAACTGGCTTCAGCAGATCCAAAGCCGCCTTCGTATCAATCTGCGGCGGCGTTTCATCGCCCAGCATCAAGCCGTCATTGGCCCCATGCGCCAGCGGCATATAGGCCGCCTCACCGGGCGCAACAGCCAACGAGACGCCGACCAAATTGCACTGCATGGCATCCAGCCCATCGGTCTCGGCATCAATGGCCAGCAGGCCGGTCTTATAAGCGCGCGCCAGCCAATCGGCCAGCACATCCGAATCACTGATGCAGACATATTTTTGCGTGTCCAGCGTGCCCATCTCGGCGGGCAGGGCGCGATAATCGCCTTCGGTTTCCGCGCTTGGCGGCGGCGGCGCAACATCGGCGGCCAGCGCATCGCTGGCGGTATAATCATCGGCTGACCAGCCATAACGCTCGGCCAGTCTTTTGGTTAATGTGTTGAACTCCATCGCCTTGGCAAAACCGATGAGCTTATCGCCTTGCGGTTCGCTGAGCGCCATATCGGCAAAGCCGACCGGCATTGGCGTGTCGCGCTTCAGCGTCACCAAATCGCGGCTGATACGCGCTTGCTCGGCAAATTCAATCAAATTTTCGCGCCGCTTATTTTGTTTAATCTCATCGGCGCGCGTCAATAGCGTGTCGAGATCGCCATATTCTTCGATTAATTGCGCGGCGGTTTTAATGCCAATGCCCGGCACGCCCGGCACATTATCAACACTGTCACCGGCCAAAGCTTGCACATCAATCACCCGCTCAGGGCCGACGCCGAATTTTTCCACCACACCGGCCGCGTCGATGAATTTATCCTTCATCGTATCGACCATGTCGATATTATCGCCGACCAATTGCATCAAATCCTTATCCGACGAAACAATCGTCACCCGCGCGCCATGCGCGGCCGCCTGTGTGGCATAGGCGGCGATTAAATCATCCGCCTCAAAGCCTTGCAGCTCAATCGCCGGAATATCAAACGCCTTCACCGCCTCGCGCACGAGCGGGAATTGCGGCACCAAATCTTCGGGCGCAGGTGGCCGATGGGCTTTATAGTCGGGGTAAATATCATTGCGAAAACTCTTGCCCGATGCGTCGAGGATGACGGCCAAATGGGTCGGCGAGCCTTCGGCCCCCATATCATTCAGCAATTTGACGAGCATATTGCAAAAACCCGACACCGCCCCGACCGGCAGCCCGTCCGATTTGCGCGTCAAAGGCGGCAGGGCGTGATAGGCGCGAAAAATATATCCCGAGCCATCCACCAGATAGAGGTGATCGTTTTTGCCTAATGTGTCGCTGTCTTGTGTGCCCGCCACTTTGTGCTCCCGTCTTGGCTGTATCTTGGCTCCGTCATCCAGCTTGCGCCGAATCTGTTGACCAAGTGTAAGACGCACCGGCCTATTGGCAAGGTGACAAAAAGCATTTGCCGATTTATTCCCCAGAACATAAATGCTACTCATACTCATCGGCTTGGCCATATTGGTCGGCAGTCTGCGGGAGAGATGAATGAGCGACGGTGAATTTGCGTTACAAGCCACAGGGCTTCAAAAAACCTATAAGGCGATGGGCAATGCGCCGGCCAAACATGCGCTGAAAGGCATTGACCTCGCCGTGCCGCGTGGCTCAATTTTCGGCCTTTTGGGGCCGAATGGGGCAGGCAAATCAACCTTTATTAATGTGCTGGCCGGTATGGTGATGAAAAGCGGTGGCGCGGCGGAAATTTGGGGTTTTGATATTGATAAAAACCCTCGCCAAGCGCGCGCCTCTATCGGCATTGTGCCGCAAGAGCTGTCGATTGACCCGTTTTTCACCCCGGGCGAAATTATGGATTTACAGGCCGGCATGTATGGTGTGCCGAAAAGCCAACGCCGCACATTGGAAATTCTGACCGCTATGGGGCTGGATGATAAGATGAACGCTTATGCGCGCACGTTGTCAGGCGGTATGCGGCGGCGTTTGCTGGTCGCCAAAGCGCTGGTGCATAATCCGCCGGTCTTGGTGCTTGATGAGCCGACCGCCGGCGTCGATATTGAATTGCGCCGCCAGCTTTGGGATTATGTCATTGAACTGAATAAGGCCGGTGTCACCATTGTTTTGACCACTCATTATCTCGAAGAAGCCGAAGAATTATGCGACACGATCGCGATTATTGATCAGGGCGAGCTGCGCGCCTGCGACAGCACGGCAAATTTGCTGGCGCAGATTGACAATAAGACGCTGCTGGTGCGCGCCAGCTCGGCTTTAAGCCAATCCCCGGACATTGACGGGCTGGATATGAAGTTGAATGAGGATGGCCGTTTGGCGGTGACCTATAATCCGGGCGATATGCCCGCCGGTGCGGTGCTGGCAAAATTGCAAGCCGCCGGAATTGAGATAAGGGACCTGGATACGCAAGGTGCCGAACTTGAAAATGTTTTCATGAAACTGACCTCGTAATAGAAATAGGGTGACGAATATGATTGGACGATTGAACCATGTCGGCATTGCAACGCCGTCGATTGAAAAATCCGTAGCGCTTTATCGCGATGTGTTGGGCGCGACCAAAATTCATGACAAGTTTAAGATGGAAGAGCAGGGCGTGTTTGTCTGTTTTGTCGATGTGCCCAATAGCCAGATTGAACTGATTGAGCCGATTGATGAGACCAGCCCGATTGCCGGTTTTTTGAAAACTAATCCTGAAGGTGGTCAGCATCATGTGTGTTTTGAGGTGGATGACCTCCTGGCCGCGCGCGATGAGATGGTTGAAAAAGGCGCGCGCGTTTTGGGCGAGCCGCGAATTGGCGCGCATGGCACGCCGATTATTTTCGTCCATCCTAAAGATATGGGCGGCGTGCTGATTGAGCTGATGCAAAAACCCGAAGCCGACGCAAACGGCTGAAGCTCAACAGGGAGGCGATAGATGATGCGCGAGACATCAACTCGCCTAAGGGGCTACATCCATCTGGAAAAAGGTGCCGTGTCTTTCTCCGCCGGCACATACCATTTCTTGGCGTCGCCATCCCATCGCCCACCCAGTGCTTTGCAGGCATCTTTGTCGTCAAACGGGCAATTGAGATAGGTCTTCTCGCCCTCTTCTGTCTCGGCTTGGGGCTTGCCGGTTTCAGCTGGCGCTTCGGCACCCTCCATCCATTGGGCGAAGGGTTCGCTGGCCATGGCATCGGTAATATACCATTTTCTGGCGTCGCTATCCCAGCGACCGCCAAGTGACTTGCAGGCATCCTTATCGTCAAAAGGACAGTTGAGATAAATTTTTTCGTCTTCCATTGGGGCATCACTCCTGATTGTGCCGCGACTTTACCCGAAAAAAGCCGGGCGCGTCACCCGGCGCCGTCATTTGGCCACAGCTTCTATCAAGAAAAACCTCTATCAAGCGAAACCGGCGCGATAGGCCGCCCCGCCTGCTTGGGGTGCTGAGATATTGTCAATCTTATTTGGCGCGCTGCCGGGCCAGCATATCGTCAAAGCGCGATTCACCAATGACCGTGCCATCTTGAGCCAAGGTCTCAGCCAGTGAATTGTCAACGGCTTTGAGTTTAAACAGCACGAGCGCGCCTTCAGGGCCGCCCCGCTCCATGTGCACATCGCCCGGTTCTTTATCGGCGTAATCTCCGGCCTTGCGGATTTTTGTCGATAATTCCTTACCGGTTTTAGGATCAACGTCTATGACATGCAGTTCACCGGCCAATACAAGCGATGTTGTGTCCGCCGTGTGGCGATGGAAGTGGCAATAACTATTGGGCGCCCAGCGATACAAGAAATCGACACGGCCATCATCGCGCATGCTTAATAACGCCGCCTCATAATCAATCGGGTAATCAAAGTTTTCGTCGCCGACAAAGCGGCGCCATTTCAAATTTTCATTATCAAATAAATTCACAACCCACCTCAAACGTGAAATCAGTTCATTTAATTTAGTCAAAACGAAAAGGTAACGCAAGCAAAGTTCGTGCGCCAAGCGGTTATATAAAGCCGACGCACCCGTCGCTCACTCTGGTAGAGTTGCGCAGGATAAAAAATCGAATTTGCCCGAAAATTTTTACTCTAAACTCTCGCCATCATTGCGCTTTTGGTTGCTATGTCCGCAGGCATTCCGCCCAAGGGCGAGGTTCAAACCCCGCCCGTGGACTTTTTTGTAAGGTTCAAGCTCTAGAAGCTTCTAAAGTAACCAATCCGAAAATCGGTGGTTTCGATATCATCTATGGACAATGATTCAGCTTCATTAGTGCAACCGCCGGCATCGTCGTCAGAGGACATTTTATAGCTTGCGTCGCCGTATTGGCTCATGGTTATACCAGCATAGAAACCTTGCGTCTGGTTCATATAATACGTGCCACCAACACCTAGGCGTGTTGAGGTGTTATCCTCACTGTCGCCGCAGACACCGAGAATTGTTTCTGTGCCATTAAGGGTCATAGAAACGTTGTTGGTCTCAACTTCGGATTGGCCTACACCAACCAAACCCCAAAGCTCGATACGTTCTGAATAAGGGATAAAGTAAACTCCCTCCAGCATAAATGTCGTTATGTCAATATCAACAGACGAAAGAGCAACACTTGTAATTAGTGGGTCAGTGTTGTCATCACCCATCCTGGCACCTTCAGCGATGGTTGTGCCCATTGTTCCTGACTCTGTTTCACCTGTTTCATACCGCAGCACGGCGGCAATGTTATTGTCATAGCGATGACCAATACCGATCCCGATGAAGCCCGATGTATCGTCAACAGTCTCTCCAGTGAGAAGCAAAGTGGTATCGTCGTCTTCCAACCCTAGGGACTTGGTTTCTTTAATGTCCGCATCAGCCGAGAGATTAAAGCCGTAATCTACCAAGATAAAATTCGTTGAGTTTCCCTGTGATGTCGCTTCTTGCGCATAGGCGAAACCGCTCATTGTTAGTAGTGCCAGCACACTGGCCGTAAGTTTATTTAACATAATAACTCCCTTTTAAGTATTTAAACGATATATATCAGAGGACGGTCATGGCAAGGTTTCATTATTCATCGCGGCAAATGCTGCAAACTTTCTGGATGTTCATAAACCTTAAAAATCGCGAAATTTCTTGTTTTCTCCCCGCCATAAGCTCTCAATAAAGTAACAAGTTCCGGTGTTTTTCAACGAAGCGTGCCGGTGCTATAGGCTTTGGCCGCACCGCAATTTATCGACTGCTTAGCCCAAAAAATTGCTCGGGCAGTTCTGCCAATCTGTCCTTTTCAATCTCATGGCGCTTCTTAAACCGACTGACCGCATGGCTGTATCTTTTTCCATATCTCTGCCTCGCCGGCGCATAATTGGAACAGTAGAGTTTCACCTCACCGTCTGAGAATGCCTGCTCTGCATCTGCTTTAAGGTATCTCCGAAAGTTACCAGCAAAACATTCTTTGTTAAAGTTTGAATATACAGTTTTTTTGGGGTTTTAATCACCTGTCTGGCGCAGTTTGCTTTTTATAAGAGACAAGGAGTAGGTTATGATATTCGCCTCAAACGTATTTGCAGCCAACCCTGGCCACGCAAATGAATTCACCGGACTCATGGCCAACATGGTCGGTATCATGCATGACCATAATGTTCGGGCTAGCATAAAGGTCTCGATTTCGGGGACTAGCACGACAGAGATTTTCATTAATAGTGTGTTTCCTAATATGAGCGCTTTTGCAGAGGCCACGGCCAATATGCGCCAGTCATCAACATGGGTGGACGCCTACATGGCCCTAGGAAACAGTGCCGCGATCATTCCAGTCGACAATTTTATAGCCGAAGTTATGCCTGGCTTTGATGAAGCTCCGTCACTATCAGAGGGTGTCATAATGGTTAACATGTGGCGTCCCCATCCTGGTAGGTTAGCTGACCTAAAAGCAGGCATGGCAATCGCCAAAGACATGCATATGGCCCACGGTGCGAGCGCTGTTCGGGCCTATCAGGTTTATGGCGGACGCTACAATGGCTGCTTTGGCTACAATGTTTCAATGGCCGATATGGCGGCGATGGGCTCTTGGTGGGACTCAGGTAGAGATGACAATGAAAAATTCTTTGATGAAGCAGGCAAAAACCCATCAGCAGAATCTCAGGCTCAAATAATAATGGACAATCCCGCCGTGATTGGAAAGTAGCTGCTTCATATATTCAATGGTAATTATTTAAAGGAGAGATAAATGACTTTCACAGAAACAAACATGTTTTACGCACAAATCTATCAATTTATGGGATTAGCTTTTATTGGCTCATCGTTTTTATTGTGGGTTGGGATGCGCGTCACTTCAGTTTTGGTAGAACGCGAAACCGACAATATAGTGGCAAAGGCGCTGGCCGTTATCTTTGGTTTGGCAGTTAGTTTGAACTACGTGACGATCAGTGCGAATTTGGCTCTCCAACTTGAAAACCACGCCTACTCGCTCAAACAGTTTGCTTTGCAGGGCATGGAATTGCCCGCTACATCGCTCGGCTTTATTGAAAGGATGGGTGGTGGCAACTCTGTTCCTGAATTTAGCCTCATGGGAAATCCGCTGCAATTTGTCATCGGCCTTATTGCGTTGGCCTTTTGCATTATGCCGCTTTTCGTTCCGGTAAAATCTACTAATTCCTGATTTTGATGCTCAAGCACTGTGAGAAACGCGGCCGAAAGGTCGCGTTTTTTGTTTGGGTCGGGAAGCCGAAGGTCAAGATACAGAATACGAATGCTGATTTCAGGGGTGCGTTAGAGCAGGTGCAAAACCGCCTGAAAATAGCGAGCAGTCATAGCAAAAAATTTGGGTAAGTTTGCTTTTTCTATCTTGCGCATTGGGATTATTTGTCCCAAATAGCACTTATGGCGCATGATGGATTGCGCTGGAAAGTGGCGCTCATGATATGGTCGTTTTTCTTTGACATTGTTGTTGCGATTCAAGCGGGCTCAGTCGTGTTTGGGACTTTGCTGGCTGCTCCATTGGTTTCCAGTCTGTCCGAAACGCGCAGACGGCGTGGTTTTATTTGTATGGCTGTTGGCAGCCTCTTAGCATTTATCGCCACTTCATCGGCGGGACTATGGGTTCTTGCTGCGGCGAACGCATTTTGGGTTGTCTCCAGCCTTCGCGGTTATTGGCTTTTATCCGAACAGCCTTTGGGTGCGGTAACGGAAGGCATACAGGCCACCACGCCCGAAGCGCTTCAAAATGCGCTTGATGACGTCAGCGAAGCGATGGTTGAAACTGGGCAAGCAGTTCTCGAAACAGTTAACTTAGACAATCGTCCGCCCGACGCAGTCTAGAGCTGTTTTTGCTCCACTGAAGCTATTGAGGCGCTGGTTGATCTCATGCGCAATGCAAGAGATGACAGGGTGCGTGGCACAGCGGCTCAGGCATTGCTTGATAGAGGCTTTGGGAAGCCGAAGGTAGAGATACAGAATACGAATGCTGATTTCAGGGATGCGTTAGAGCAGGTGCAGAGCAGGCTTTCAGGGCAATCCGAACCTTTAAGATAATAGGTGGCTGCTCCAATTGTGCTCCACTGGCCCACTGTCCATACCTATATTTTTGGCAATAAACGCGATTTACCATTTCTTAAAAGCGTGGTATTTCGAAGGAATTCCATGGATCGGAAGCAAGCACCCGTAGCTCAGCTGGA
>JAQWZC010000038.1 GCA_029253645.1 Alphaproteobacteria bacterium
CCGCCGACCCTCTCGGTGTAAACGAGATGCTCTCCCAGCTGAGCTAACCGCCCCACGGAGACAGCGTGTAGCGCATCACCGTTAAAAAAGCAAAAAAAAACATCGGCTGTTCCAAAAAAAGAACAGCCGATGCAAATTTGAATAAAGCCGCTTAGTTTACAGCGTCTTTAAGAGCTTTACCTGCCTTGAACTTAGGCTGGTTTGAAGCTTTGATTTGGATGCTTTCACCCGTACGCGGATTGCGGCCGGTTGTTGCTTTACGGTGCGTTACCGAAAAAGTACCAAACCCAACAAGGCGGACTTCACCGCCATTACTCAAAGAACCTGCAATATTATCCAGCACCGCATCTACTGCTTTCGTAGCGTCGGCTTTCGACAATCCAGCATCGTCAGCTACCTGACTGATCAAATCGTTTTTGTTCATGAGACCCTCCTTAAATGGTTCCAACATATCGACAATGTAAGCCTATGCGCCGATTCACGGTCTCGTCAAAGGGAAAATGCCTCGGTTTTCAACAACCCAAAATAATCTCATCAATGTGGTTGCGAGACATCACCGCCATTATCACCGCGCAAATTGCGGCTGGCGTAATAGGCTTCCTCATCCCACTCAATCTCGGTCGGCATTTTTTGCAAAGCATGCTTCAGCACCTGGTCCATATTTTCCACCGGCACGATTTCCAGACCCTCTTTAATATTGTCCGGAACATCCGCGAGGTCTTTCTCATTTTCCAATGGAATCAATACCTTAGTGATACCGCCGCGCAGTGCAGCCAACAGCTTTTCTTTCAATCCGCCAATTGGCAAGACGCGACCGCGCAAGGTCACCTCGCCCGTCATGGCGATATCTTTGCTCACCGGAATGCCGGTCATCACCGACACAATGGCCGTTGCCATTGCCGTGCCGGCCGACGGACCGTCCTTCGGCGTGGCCCCTTCGGGCACGTGAACGTGAATATCTTTTTTATCAAAAAGCGGCGGCTCAATGCCAAAAACAGTCGCGCGAGAGCGCACATATGACGAAGCGGCGTTAATTGATTCTTTCATCACATCGCCCAATTTACCGGTTGTGGTCATGCGACCTTTGCCCGGCAGCATGACGCCTTCAATGGTCAGCAACTCACCGCCAACCTCTGTCCACGCCAATCCGGTAACCACGCCGACCTGGTCTTCCACCTCGGCAAGGCCAAAGCGGAAGCGTTCAACGCCTGCAAAGTCGCCGAGATTTTAAGCCGTGATGGAGACGGTTTCCGCCTCGCCTTTAACGATTTTAGTGGTCGCTTTACGCGCCAATGAGGCCAGCTCGCGCTTCAGCCCACGCACACCCGCTTCGCGCGAATAATTGCGTATCAGCTTGCGAATGGCGTCTTCACTGACATCATATTCACCGGCGCGCAGCCCGTGTTCTTCAATGGTTTGCGGCAACAAATGCGCTTTGGCGATTTCAATCTTCTCATCTTCCGTGTAACCGGCAATGCGAATGATTTCCATGCGGTCGAGCAAGGGGCCGGGAATGTTGAGCGAATTGGCCGTGGTGACGAACATCACATTGGACAGGTCATAATCAACCTCCATGTAATGGTCGGCAAAGGCGTTATTTTGCTCAGGGTCAAGCACTTCCAGCAGCGCCGAAGACGGGTCGCCGCGATAATCCGCACCCAGCTTGTCAATTTCGTCAAGCAGCATGAGCGGATTGGTGGCTTTCATCTTCTTCATGGATTGAATGACTTTGCCCGGCATGGAGCCGATATAGGTGCGGCGGTGACCGCGAATTTCGCTCTCATCGCGCACGCCCCCCAGCGACATGCGGACAAATTCGCGTCCGGTGGCGGCGGCAATCGACTTGCCGAGTGAGGTTTTACCGACACCCGGAGGGCCGACAAGGCACAAAATCGGGCCTTTCAGCTTCTTCGAGCGTTGCTGCACGGCAAGATATTCAACTATCCGCTCTTTGACCTTTTCAAGGCCGTAATGATCCGCATTCAGCACTTTTTCAGCATGGGTCAGGTCTTTTTTGATGCGGCTCTTTTTGCCCCAGGGCACGGCCAGCAGCCAATCAAGATAATTGCGCACAACCGTCGCCTCAGCCGACATCGGGCTCATGGATTTAAGCTTCTTCATCTCCGCATCGGCCTTTTCGCGGGCTTCTTTTGACAATTTCGTCTTGGCGATTTGCTCTTCCAGCTCCGCCAGCTCATTGCTGCCATCCTCGCCTTCGCCCAGCTCTTTCTGAATCGCCTTCATTTGCTCATTCAGATAATATTCGCGCTGGGTTTTCTCCATTTGACGCTTCACGCGGCCGCGGATTTTCTTCTCCACTTGCAGCACGCCAACCTCGCCTTCCATGTGGCCGAGAATGGCCTCAAGGCGTTTTTCAACATCAATGATTTCCAGCAGCGCCTGCTTTTCATCAAGGCTGATATTCAAATGACCGGCAATCGTATCGGCCAGCTTAATCGGGTCGTCAATCTGACTGACATTTGATTGCACTTCCGGCGGAATTTTGCGGTTCAACTTCACATAGCCGTCAAATTGGCTGACGGCGGAGCGCATGAGGGCGCGGGTTTCTTCGCTATCCTCAACGCTTTCGGTCAAAACCAGCGCGCTGGCCTCAAAAAACGCTTCATTATCGAGATAATCCAGCATTTTGGCGCGCGACTGCCCCTCGACCAGCACTTTCACCGTGCCATCGGGTAATTTCAGCATTTGCAGAACCGAGCCAATCGTGCCGATTTCATGCATGTCAGCGGTTTGCGGGTCGTCTTGGTCGCCATCTTTTTGGCTGACCAGCAACATGTCCTTATCATTGGCCATAACATCTTCAAGCGCGCGAATGGATTTTTCGCGTCCGACAAAAAGCGGCACAATCATGCCCGGGAAGACGACGATATTGCGCAAGGGCAATACCGGCAGGACGACGGGGTATTCGGTCTGTTGTTCGAGGTTATCGCTCATTATTTCAACTTTCCTTTTACATTTCCGTTCACGTAACCGTTTACGTAATCGTGCGCGGTGGCAGGGTTTCAGTAACCCGCGATTCCGAGACGCTGTTCAACATTAATGTGGTGGTCTTCCACATGGTTTTCAATGCCACGGCAAAAAAACACCCCGCGACAAAATGGCGACCCGAGAGCCGCCATTTCTAAAACTCTGTGAAACCCCCGCCTGAGGCGGAAAAACGCTTAGGAAGCCGTCGGCGCACTGGCCGCTTCACCTTCCTTTTTGGCGTAAATATAAAGCGGCTTGGCCGTGCCTTCGACGACTTCTTTGCTGATAACCACTTCTTCAACGCCGTCCAGCCCAGGCAATTCAAACATGGTGTCGAGCAAAATGCCCTCAATCACCGAGCGCAAACCACGAGCACCGGTTTTACGCTCAATCGCTTTGCGCGCCACCGCCAAAAGGGCGTCATCTTGGAAGGTCAATATGCTGTCTTCCATATCGAACAGGCGCTGATATTGCTTAACCAGCGCATTTTTCGGCTGGCTCAAAATCGTGACCAGCGCG
>JAQWZC010000056.1 GCA_029253645.1 Alphaproteobacteria bacterium
ATTGCGGCGGCGCAAATAGGGATGCACCATATCGCCCTGTATCGGCCCGGGGCGCACAATCGCCACCTCGACAACAAGATCGTAAAAATCGCGCGGCTTTAAGCGCGGCAACATATTCATCTGGGCGCGACTTTCCACCTGAAACACGCCAATCGACTCGGCGCGACACAGCATATCGTAAACCGCGCTATCCTCGGCGGGCACATCGGCCAGCTCAAACACCGCGCCATGATGCGCCGCGATAAGGTCAAAGCTGCGGCGAATGGCGGATAACATGCCAAGCGCCAGCACATCGATTTTCAACATGCCCAGCGTGTCGAGATCGTCCTTATCCCATTCGATAAAAGTGCGGTCATCCATCGCCGCATTGCCAATCGGCACCAGCGTATCCAGCCGCTCATTGGTGATGACAAAGCCGCCCACATGCTGCGATAGGTGACGCGGAAAACCGATAAGCTGACCGGCCAGCGCCAAAGTGGCGGCAATGCTCGGCGTGTCGGGGTCGAGACCGGCCTCAATAATATGCGCGCGCGGCGGCGGTTGACTGCCCCCGCCCCAATTCAGCGCCAATAAGGCACTGGCGACATCGCCCGACAGCCCCATGACTTTCGCCACTTCGCGCACCGCCGAGCGCGCCCGATAGGTGATGACTGTAGCGGCGATACCGGCGCGCTCACGGCCATATTTTTCATAAATATATTGGATGACTTCCTCGCGCCGCTCATGCTCGAAATCAATATCAATATCGGGCGGCTCATTGCGTTCGGCTGAGATGAAACGCTCAAACAATAAATCGAGACGGCTCGGGTCAACCGCCGTAATGCCGATGCAATAACACACGGCTGAATTGGCGGCACTGCCCCGCCCCTGACATAAAATGCGCTTGGCGCGGGCAAAGCGCACAAGGTCATGCACGGTGAGAAAATACGGCGCATAATGCAGCCTATCAATCAGCTTTAATTCATGGCGAATAAGCCCGTCGAGCTTCTCCGGCACGCCGTCGGGAAACCGCGCATGGGCGCCCTCCCATGCCAGTTTTTCCAAAAGCTGCTGCGGGCTGAGCTGCGGGTCAAACGCATCTTCGGGATATTGATAGGCCAACTCATCAAGCGAAAAATCACACGCATCCAAAACCTTTTGAATGTTACGCAAGGCTTGCGGATAATCGGCGAATAAACGCTGCGCTTCGGCTTCGGGCTTCATATGCCGCTCGGCATTTCCGGCGAGGCGATAGCCGGCCTCATCCAGCCGCACATGCTGGCGAATACTCGCCACAACATCTTGCAAAGCCCGCCGCTCGGGCGCGTGATAAAGCGGGTCAAAAGACGCCAGCACACCGGCCCGCGCCCAATCCGCCAAAGCCGCAATATCGCGAAACCGCGCTTTATCATCCGTGCCATAAAGCGGCACAAGCAGCGCATAAACCTGCCGCGTGGTGGCGGTGAGTTGCGCCAGCTTCTCGCCGAATATCGGCTCAAGCCGTGGCGGCGGCACAGCCAACCAACAAAGCGCAGCATGGCGCGCCAGCCCCAGCACATCATCCATGCTCAGCAAACATTCACCCTTGCGACCCCGCCGATTGGCCTGCGTCAGACATTGCGACAGAGCGCCATAAGCGGCGCGACTGCGCGGATAGGCAATCACCTCAAAGCCGCATTGGGTGAGCAATCTTGCGCCGGGCAAATAACGCACCCCCGCTTGCTTGGCCGCCGCATGGCCGCGCACCACACCGGCCAGCGTATTGCGGTCGGCCAGCCCGATGGCGCGATAGCCGAAAGCCGCTGCCGTCTCGACCATTTCTTGCGGATGCGATGCGCCGCGTAAAAAGCTGAAATTGGACGCAGCGGCCAATTCAGCAAAGCCACCCATCACGGAAATACCCCATGCATGAACCAGCGCGGATTATCGGTTTCGCGGTCATAAAGCCCGTCGCGATACAGCCAGAAGCGATGCCCTTGCGTATCCTCAATGCGATAATAATCACGCGTGCGGCTGTTATGGCGCGTCGTGCCGACATCATTGTCGCCCACCAAACCGCCCCACCATTCAGGGGCAATCCGCTCCGGCCCATAGGCGGTCGTGACCTCATGCAGCACACGCCGCCAGCGAAACCGATAGGGCGCGCCTTCCGGAATTTCAGCAATCACCTCAATCGCTTCAGGCGCGCAGAGCATGAAAAGCGGTCGCGCCGCCGCATCGACAAGCGGGTTCGCCGCCTCATCTGACGCGCGGTTTTGCGCCTGCAATACTGAGACGAAACGCACGGCGCGCTCAGGAATATAGGAGGCATGCGCCACCGGACGCACCACCACTTGCGCACCCAAGCGACTGACCAGCCGGTCATATAAGCCGCCCAAAGCGGCGATGGGCGCGGTTTTACGCAAGCGTCCGCTAAGGCCGATTGTGTCTTGCGGTGCGGTGATGGCGGTGGTTTTGGCCGCCACTAATTGCACGCTCTCAATGCCGAAACCGGCATCCAGCCCGCCCGCCAAACGGCTCAATCTTTCCTCAAACAGCCGCAGCATATGCGCCGCATCAGCCGAGGGATGCGCCAAGGGCAAAGCCAGTGCCAGCACCAAATTATCGGAACGCGTCAACGCCACATCAAGCCGTTGCGCGCCCTGCCCCTCGGCCTTTAATTGCGCCGCCAAGCGCACGCATAATGTATCAATCAGCGCGGTCAGCGCCTCGATTTGCGTCACCCCTTGCGCCAGATTTTGACGCACTAAGAATTGCGGCGGTGGCAAATATGGATTGAGGCTTTCACCCGCCTGCCCCAAGGCTTGTTCAAGGCGCAAGACCGGCTCGGGGCCGAAGCGGCGGGTCAGATCAGCGCGTGGAAACCGCGCCAATGCGGCAACCGTATCAAGGCCGAGGCGTTGGCATAAATCAATATGCGGCGGGGTCAATCGCAAAGCGGCAGGCGGCAAGGGCAGCACGGCTTCGGCATCTTGCCCCTCCGGCACAATGGTTAAATCGGTTGCCGCAAAACGCGCCAAGCCCCAGGCCGCGCCAATGCTACCAGCAATGGCCATACGCGCCGTCATGCCGCGCCCATCGAGATAAGTGGCAAAGCGCGCCGCAATATCCGCCAGCAAAGCGCGCTCGCCGCCAAATAAATGCGCGCAGCCGCTAATGTCGAGCAGTAAGCCATAATCCCTTAGCCCGTCTGCCGTATGCTGCATGGTGTCTTCGCCAATCCACGGCGTATAGCGTTGCAGCCAATAGGCGCATTTTTGCAGGCGCGCCACCGCATCTTGCGGGTCGGCCATCGCGGTTTGCACATCTGGCACCAGCGCGCGCGCATCGGGCAAAGTCATGGACGGATAAAGCCCGGCCTCGCCCGCTGCCGCATTCAGGCTGATGAGACGTTGCGCGTTTTTATGCATATCAATCAGCGCGAAAGGTCGATTGGCTTGATACGGGGCGCGGCATGTTTCCGCCGCCCAATGCGGAAACCACAAAGCGACAATGCGCCGACCCGTGAGCACGGGTGACGCGAAAGGCTCTTGTGGCTTGGGGGGAAGTGGCGCGGAGGTCATTTTGGCTGCCTAAACAGCGCGCCGCATGAGCGGCATCACATGCCGGGTTTCAGCATTTTGTGGCGTTGACGGATAAAGCGCCCAGCCATCCAATGGTGGCGGCGTGTCATGGCTCAGGCGCAATTTTTCGAGCGTCACCTGCCAGCCATTATGCGGCAAAGCGGCCAGACGCCAGCGCGTGGTCGCAGCCGAGGCGGCGGTTTTACCAAGCGCCAATAATATCGGGCGTTCCGCCGTGCGCGCCGCCAATGATAAGCGGCGGCTATGGGTAAAATCGGGCGCGGCCTCAGAACTGGTCAACAGGCTGCAAGCGACTGACGGGCAGGTTAAGGCTTGCTCTCCGGCCCATAATAAATCCGGCACGGTGACGCCATCGAGATAAACCAAGCTATGCGGCGACACGCCATGCGCCGTTAATGCCGGTGCATAAGGCTGACCGCCATCGCGACACGCCGCATGGGTTTGGCCATAAAGCAGCACATCATCATCTGCGCCCTGCGCCATAAAGCGCGCCGCCAGCCGATGAGCAAAACCCAGCACAGCCGGCATATCCGCCGCGCTTTCCGCCGCAACCTCGTGCAGGCCACCGCACGGCACACCGCCCGTCACATGAGCGTCAAAATACGCGTCAATTTCTGCAAAACTGGTGGTAATCGACGCGCCGCGCTGCACGATTGGCTCATGCTTGGCGACCAGCCGATGCAAGCGCTTCAGCTGGTGCTGTCGCTTGGGGCTTTTGGTTTGCCTGCTTTTGTTAAGCGCGCGCTGCATGTTTTGCGTCTCTTCTTGCTTAAATGTTCCTAATTTGTTCTAAAATGAGAACACGCAAGAGTCAATGGCGCAGGGTGATAGTTCCAAGATTATTTTATTTCGGCTGCACCCCAATAAGTATAACCGAGGATTTTCGGCGTTGACGGCACATACATTTGGTCAATATCGGTGATGCGAAACCCGCCTTCTTCAATCAGGCGCGGAATTTCGCGGTTCATATTGCAACCACCGGCGATTTTGCCCCAAGCACCGTTCAGCCGGTCCTGCCATTTGGCGACCGCCGCATCGGGGGCTTTGCCATGCTCTGAGAAAATCAGCTTGCCGCCCGGCTTCAACACGCGGCGCATATTTTCCATCGCCTGCAAGGTGCCGGGAATGGTGCACAGCGTATAAGTCAGCAGCACCGTATCAACGCTATTATCTTCGAGCGGAATTTCTTCCCCGGGCAGATCGATAAATTCGACATCAAACGGCACTTTTTCCGCCAGTGGTTTGGCGCGCGCCACCATATCGGGGGCCGGTTCCAGCCCGAATACCATATCGACTTTATTGGCATCATAAAATTCAAGATTGTGTCCCGTGCCCATGCCGACTTCCAAAACCCGACCCTCGCATTGCGGCACGACTTTTTCACGCTGCTTCAAAATCGGTTTGGTGCCACATGCCGCGCCGATAAAACGCGGCAGAATAAATTTGTCATAAAAGCCCATAACGCCCCCCTCTTACTGAGCGGAAAGCGTGGCACAAATCATCGGCCTTGAGAAGACGGTTTTAACTATTCACCAGCGCGGTGTAGTCATCCATCAGGTTTTTGGAAATTTCGGACGGGGTGAATTTATACGGGCCGATTTCTGAAACCGGTGTCACCTCAGCCGCCGTGCCGGTGATGAAGCACTCGCTAAAGCCTGATAATTCTTCGGGCAAAATAGCGCGCTCAATAATGTCATGGCCGCGGGCGCGCGCTAAATCCATCACCGTGCGGCGGGTAATGCCATCGAGAAAACAATCAGGTGTCGGCGTATGAATGACGCCCTCTTGCACGAAAAACATATTTGCACCGGTCGCCTCTGCCACTTGGCCGCGATAATCCAGCATCATTGCATCGGCATAGCCTTTGCTTTCGGCTTCGTGCTTGGACAGGGTGCAAATCATATAAAGGCCCGCCGCCTTGGCATGGCATGGCGCGGTTTCCGGCGAGGGGCGACGATATTTGGCCATATCAAGGCGAATGCCTTTCAGTCGCTCCTCAGGGTCAAAATAAGACGGCCACTCCCAGGCGGCGACGGCTAGATTAATGCGGTTTTGCTGGGCAGAAACGCCCATCATCTCGCTGCCGCGCCAAGCAACGGGGCGGATATAGCCATCGGTCAGACCATTGGCTTCCAATGTTTGAATGCAGGCGGCGTCGATTTCCTCGACGCTATAAGGCAGGTCGAAACCCAATTCGCGGCCCGAGAAAAACAAGCGTTCCGTATGCTCGCGCAGCTTGAAGATTGTGCCATTATAAGCGCGCTCACCTTCAAAAACGCTGGAGCCATAATGCAGACCATGCGTCAGCACATGGACTTTTGCGTCAGCCCACGGCACCATCTCGCCGTTCATCCAGATGAACCCATCGCGTTGGTCAAATGCTACACTCATTAGATATCCCCTACGCCGCCATATTGACGCCGTATATTTCATGCTAGAATTATCAGTGAAGATAATTTATGTCAATAACACTGACCCTTTTGGTGATGGCGGCACGTCAGACGATATGAGCAAAGCAAAAGACAGCAAGGACCGGGACTTTAACGATGCGATTGAGCTGATGTTTTTCGCTTATCGTGACTTTATTGCTGACCCTGATGTGATTTTGGAGGCGCATGGCTTTGGCCGCGCCCATCACCGTGTTTTGCATTTTGTCGCCGGAAACCCCGGCATTTCCATTGCCGATTTGCTGGATATTTTGCGCGTCACCAAACAAAGCCTGGCCCGCGTCTTGCGCGATTTAATCGATGGTGATTATGTTGAGCAACGCATTGGGGCCAATGACCGCCGCAAGCGGCTTTTGCATCTGACACAGAAGGGCGCGGCGCTGCATGGCAAGCTGATTGCGCCGCAAGAAAAACGTTTTGCTGAAGTGCTGGCGGCGCTTGGCCCGCAGGCTTTTGAGCAGTGGAAAAAGACAATGCGGCTTGTCATCAACGGCGAAGACCGCGAAAATGTCGATGAGTTGATTAGACGGTCGCGGGCTGCCCGCACCAAAAGTGAAACTTAAGGACGGAAAGTAAGGCACGCATGAGCCAGCCCGATGAAACCACGCCGCATATTCTGATTGTCGATGACGACACGCGGATACGTGAATTGCTGCAAAAATATCTGTCGGATAATGGCTATCGCACGTCAACCGCGGCCGATGCCGCCGAGGCGCAAACCAAAATGGACGGGCTGGCCTATGACCTTTTGGTGCTGGATATCATGATGCCCGGCATTACCGGCCTTGAATTTACCGAGAAATTGCGCGCAGCAGAAAACCCTGTGCCGATTTTGCTGCTCACCGCTTTGGCGGAAACCGAACAGCGCATTGAAGGACTGGCTATGGGGGCTGATGATTATCTGCCCAAGCCGTTTGACCCGAAGGAATTATTGCTGCGCGTGCAAAGCATTTTGCGGCGCAGTGCCAGCGATGAGGCCGCGCTTGCGCCGCCCGAGGAAGTGCATTTTGGCGACCATTTATTTCGCTATGAACGCGGCGAGCTGACCCGTGACGGGGCGCGCATTACGCTGACGACGCGCGAAATTGAAGTGCTGCGCTGCCTGACGCAATCGCCCGGACGCATTGTGACGCGCGCCGAGCTGGCCGATGGCGAGGATATTTCGGAACGCGCCATTGATGTGCAAATCAATCGCCTGCGCCGGAAAATTGAGGCCGACCCGCGCGACCCGATTTATCTGCAAACCGTGCGCGGCACCGGCTATGTGTTGAGGACGGATTAAGCCATGTGGTTCTCGCCCAGCGCCTTTTTGAAAACCTATATGCCGACGGGGCTGTTTCCGCGCTCGCTGCTGATTATTGTGATGCCCGTTGTGGTGACGCAAATCGTTGTGGCTTTCGTGTTTATGGAACGGCATTGGTCAACCGTGACGCAGCGCCTGTCGCGCGCTGTGGTGTCTGATATTTCCATGCTGGTCGATTTACGTATGCGCGAACAAGGCGGCGATGGCGAATTGTTGAGCCAAATGGCGGGTGATGCCTTTGCCATGTCAGTGGCGTTTCTGCCCGGTGAAAGCCTGCCCAGCGCCAGCGAGACGCCGATTGTCGCGCTGCTGCATCAATCCTTGTCGCGCGAATTGAGCCAGCAAGTCGGTCGCCCGTTTTGGATTGATACGCAAACTTACGATAATTACGTGGATATTCGCGTCTTGCTGCCCGGCGAAGTGATGCGCGTCTTGGCGCAGCGCAAACGGGTTTACGCCACCAACACACATATTTTCATGATCTGGATGGTCGGCACATCAGTGATTTTGCTGATGGTCTCGGGCGTGTTTTTACGCAATCAAATCCGCCCGATTCAACGCCTCGCCGAAGCGGCGGAAGAGTTTGGTAAAGGCCGCGATATGCCAAATTTCCGTCCGGCAGGCGCGACTGAAGTGCGCAGTGCCGCCACTTCTTTTATTGAAATGCGCGACCGTATTGAGCGCCAAATTGAACAGCGCACCACCATGCTGGCGGGCGTGAGCCATGATTTGCGCACACCCTTAACGCGGCTGAAGCTGCAACTCGCCATACTTCCCGAGGGACCGGAGATTGAGGAATTAAATACCGATATTTCCGAAATGGAAGACATGCTGGATGATTATCTGGCCTTTGCGCGGGGCTATCAGGGCGAGACGGCGGTTGAGACGGAATTGGCGCCTTTCCTCAATCAAATTCATCATGATGCGGAACGCCGCTGGCCAAATGTCAATATTCGACTGACCGATGTGCTGGCGCGTCCGGTTTCGATTAAATCAAATGCCTTCCGCCGCTGCCTGAATAATTTGGTCAATAATGCCTGCGGCCATGCGGGCATGGTGCATCTCGGTGCCAAAATTAATGAGACTGAGGATACGGTGACGATTTTTGTCGATGATAATGGCGTCGGTATTCCCGATAATAAGCTGGAAGAGGTGTTCCGCCCGTTTTACCGGCTTGATGATGCGCGCAATGCACAAACCGGTGGCACAGGTCTGGGGCTGGCGATTGCGCGTGATGTGGCGCGCGGGCATGGCGGCGATATTATTTTATCGCGCAGTGCGCTGGGTGGCCTGAGGGCTGAGATTACCCTGCCGGTTTAATCGTCCAATTCGACGCCCATCTCAATCGTGACGTCATCTTCTTCCCCGATTTTGGCCAGCTCTCCGGCGCGCGCCGCCGCCGATTGGGTGGCGCGGCGCATTAAATCAACCAAGCCGCCCGTATCGCCCATCAGCACATCCAACGCTGCCTCGGTTGTGCCACCGGGCGAAGTGACATTGACGCGCAACCGACGCGGGTCGGCCTCGGCCTCGCGCAGCATAGCGGCTGAGCCGGTGACGGTTTGCACGGCGAGTTGTGCCGCCATATCTTGCGACAGTCCGAGATGAACGGCCGCCGCCGCCAAAGCCTCAACCATATGGAAGACATAAGCCGGACCGGAGCCTGAAATCGCCGTCACCGCATCAATCATTTTCTCATTATCAAGCCAGACGGTTTGCCCGACCGCCGCCAGCAAAGCCTCGGCTGCTTGTTTTTGAATATCCTGCGCGCCATCCGACGCATAAAGCGCGGTCATGCCTTCACCAATCGCGGCGGGTGTGTTGGGCATGGTGCGCACAAAGCTCGCTTCGCCACCCAATAAATCGCTCATTATATTTATCGGCACACCGGCCATGAGCGAGACCACCAAAACCGCCTCACTCGCCAAAACCGCCAGAGATGGGAGGGTTTCCACCGCTAATTGCGGCTTAATGGCGAGAATAATGATACTCGGGGCGGCCGCTTCCAAAGCGTCCATATCGGCGTTTAGATGCACGCCCAAATCTTGCAATGCGGCATCGGGATCGGGTTCTTGCACAAAAAACTGTTCGGGCGACAGGCCCGCGCCAAGCCAACCTTGCAGCAGAGCCGAGCCCATTTTGCCACAACCGACCAGCAGCAAGGACTGCCCGTCAACCAATTCTGAAAGCGACTTAGGCATCACCGCGCGTTTCAAAAAGGCTGCTCTCAAGCGCCTGTTGCGGGGAATGTCCGGCCCAAATCAGGAATTGAAAGGCCGGAAAGAAACGTTCGCAGGTTTCAAGCGCGTGATTGATAAGCTCTTCGCATTGGCCCTCTGAGAGGCCCTCACCACTGACAAACATGGTGTTGCGGAATAAAATCGCGCCATCCCCCGACCAAATATCGAAATGGCCGAGCCAAAGCTGCTCATTAATCAGCGCCAATAATTCATGCACATCATTGCGTTTCCCCTTGGGCGCGCGCGTGTCGAGCACGCAAGCGACATGCAGGCCGCCCAAATCGGGCCGCCAGCTAATCGCCAAATGATAATCGGAATGCGAACCGGAAATGCAGACATTCATATCGTCTTCCGTGCCACGCTCAAACGGCCATTCACGCGATGCAGCGAGACCCTCAATCAAATCAATCGGGTGCTCAATATGTGCCTGTTGTGCGGCTGAACTCATCAGACTGCCCTTCCCTATCTGCGCCCGCATTGATAAACAGCGGGCACCGGCTGTTAAGCATGAGATTGTCTGATTCACTGAGTCGGTAAAAGGCTAAAAGCCTGCCCGCAAATTTAATCCACGAGCAAAATGCGAAAGCGCAAAAAGGCGGTTATTTTTGCTTTTTCAGCGCGTCTATTTCGGCCCGCAAAGCGGCGTTTTCTTCGCGCGCTGCCACAGCCATCTCGCGAACAGCTTCAAATTCTTCGCGCGATACCATGCCGTTTTCGCTCAAAATAGCGTCCACACGCGCCCGCACAGCCTGCTCGACTTCGTCGCGCACGCCTTGCGCCGCAATGCCGAGGCCTGTTGCGAGACCGGTTAAATCATCCAGTATTTTGTTTTTTGCATCACTCATTTTTCACCTATGCGCACAAATTGGCCGCGCCCGTGCTATATTGCAAGCAGATTTTGACGCGACAGAAAGACCACCGCTTATGCCTTTTCCAAATATTGACCCTATTATTTTCCAAATCGGCCCATTTGCCCTGCGCTGGTATGCGCTTGCTTATATGGCGGGGCTGATTTTGGGCTGGAAATATATGGTGCGGCTGACCCAAAGACCCGCCCTTTGGCCGCAAGGCGCACCGGCCAATGAGGAGCAGATTGATGACCTGCTGCTGTGGGTGACGCTGGGGGTGATTATCGGCGGGCGACTGGGCTATGTGCTGTTTTACAACGCGCCTTATTACCTCGCCAATCCCGGCTCCGCGCTGGCGGTCTGGCAAGGCGGCATGTCATTTCATGGCGGCGCATTGGGGGTTATTTTGGCGGTGATTTATTTTGGCCGCAAAAACAAAATCCCGCTTTTATCATTGGGCGATATGGTCGCCATCACCGTGCCGTTTGGGCTGCTATGCGGACGGCTGGCCAATTTTATCAATGGCGAATTATGGGGCCGCGTCACGGACGCATCTTGGGGCGTTATTTTTCCGGGCGCAGGCCCGCTGCCGCGTCACCCAAGCCAGCTTTATGAGGCCGTTCTTGAGGGCGCATTATTGCTGGTCGTGTTGAATATATTAGCTTGGCGATTTAAGGCTTTGGCCAAGCCCGGCCTGTTGACCGGCCTGTTTCTCATCGGCTATGGCGCGTCGCGCTTCGTCATTGAATATGTGCGCGAGCCGGACGCGCATATCGGCTTTATTTTTAACTTCATCACAATGGGGCAAATTTTGTCGCTGCCCATGATGCTGGCCGGTGCCGGTTT
>JAQWZC010000061.1 GCA_029253645.1 Alphaproteobacteria bacterium
CCCAGCACATAAGCCGCATCAATGGTGATGGCTCTGAGCGCGTCCTCTAATGGCACAATCTCATGCGGGCCGACCACTTCGCCCGCCTCATTTTCGCGCGTCGCGGCCACCCAAGCCGAATTGAGCGGCAGGGCGGGGGCCATTGTGTAGTCGGAATGCAGCGCGAAGGGAATTTGATTGCGCTTTAACGTGCCGAGCCGCGCCATATGATGCGCCCGCTCGGTGCCAATGCCGTCGCGCGCATAAATCGCGCTTAACTCATGCAGGTAATAGACATTGACCGAGGCAATCGCGCCCAAACCCTTCATGCGGCGCACTTGTTCGGGGGTGGAGAGGCCGAAATGCTCAATCGTCCAGCGATGATTAAAGCGCGGCTTCTCGGCTTGTAATTTCTCCAGCGTATCCAGCGCCAATTCAAGGCCCATATCGCCGGTGCAATGCACATGCACTTTAAAGCCTTCATGCCAGAACAGCCTTGCGGCTTCTTCAAAACGCTCCGGCACCATAAGCCATTCGCCCTCATGGCCGTCGAGATAGCCCGGTTCGCCAACCATCATGAGCTGCGAGAAAAACGCGCCATCGGTGAACAGCTTGGCGTGGTCGGTGAAGAATAAATGGTCGGAATTGAGCTTGGGATAATCCTTCACCTCGGCCAAAACGCGGTTGAAATCGCCATCATGCGCCAACGCCAGCACATTGGGCGTGTAATGCACCCGAAACGGCGTGGTGTCGGGGGTGAAGACGGTTTGCGCCGCCTGCCATTCAAGGTCGAAATTAAAAATGCCAATGCCCATATCACCGACAGTTGTGTGGCCGCCAAAATGCGTGACTTGCTTCAGCCGCTGCATGCCGAGGCCGAACACTTCCGGCGACATGATGATGGGGTTGAGCGCGTTAATTGCGATACGCAGGCCGTTTTCATAAAACAGCCCATCGGCCAAATTGACTTGCGGATGCCCGCCCACCTCATTTGTGTCGAGGCCGAAATGCGCGATGGCGGCGCTGTTCATAATCACTTCATGAAAGGAGCGATGCCACACAATCACCGGCGTATCGGGGCAGGCCGCGTCTAATTGCGTGCGGGTCACATTGCCGTGCCAGTTGCGGTGATACCCCCAAGTGAAAAACGGCGCGTCCCCCTCCTTATTTTGGGCAAGTTCTGTCAGCCGCTTGAGATAAGCCTTATGGGTTTTGGTGGCGGGCACTTTTTCCCACGGCAGGTCCCATGCCAGCGCGGTGATGAAGTGCATGGGCAAAATCACCGCCGCCATAGAGGGGTGCAAATGCGGGTCAATAAAGCCGGGCAGCAGAACCATATTGGCAAAGCGGTCGTCAATTTTATGCGGGTGGCGGTCGAGCCAGGGCTTGAGGCTGTCCAGCGTGCCCACTTCCAAAATCTGCCCGCCCGTCTCGGTTTGGCGCACGGCAATGGCTGTGCCATGCGGGTGCGACGGCTCCATTGTATGAATGGCCTTGGCTGTGAAAACGGTAATCTCCGACATTCTTTCCCCCAAAATGCTTGCATCACTGTAGCAAAACACGGCAAGCTTGCAGCATCTTATTGACGCTTTATTGGGAGGAAGAAATGGAAGCTTCAGCGATTTTACAACCGGTCATGGCCTTAGGGTTATGGACCGCCGTGATGATGGTGTGGATGTATGCGACGCGTATTCCGGCCATTGGCACAACCGAAATTCCGGATGACAAGATGGGCCATCCGGCGGGCATGCAATTATTGCCGTCCGAGGTGCGCCGCATTGCCGATAATTACAATCATTTGTTCGAGCAGCCGACGCTGTTTTACGCCATTGCGCTGACCATTGCCGTGGCTGGCCATGTCGATACATGGGCGGTTAATCTGGCATGGGCTTTTGTCGCCATTCGCATTGTTCACTCGCTTTTGCAGGCCACGGTGAACATTGTGATGCTGCGTTTTGCCATTTTCATGGTGAGCTGGCTGGTGCTGATTGCGATGATGGTGCGCGAGGCGCTGGTTATTTTTTAAGCCCTTAATGCGGGCGGGCCGCCGGTCCGCCGCTGAAATTTGAGAAACAGCACTATGTGAATAGTGCTGTTTTTTATTTTCAAAAAGGCGAAAGCGCGGTTTCAATGAAAGCGGGAAAGGCCAAAAGGCCCAAGAAGAAGAAAAACAATAAAAGGGAGACCATCATGAAGAAGATGATGCGAACAACCGCTTTAGGCGGTGCGCTGGTATTTATGGCTGCTTTGGCACAGGCCATGGATGACGGCTTTATGGTCGGTAACACGACTGTCAAACTGGGCGGCTATGTCGACCTCGGTTTGCATATGACTGAGTATAGTGCAGGGACGACACCGGCAAACTGAATTGACCGCGATATGCATATTCCTTCTCTGACACCGCTTTTCACGGATGATCCGGATGATGATGGCGACCTATTCTACCAAATTTGCCTTTTAAGGTAACTCTCAAACGAGTTGAAAGGGCCTCTTCGGAGGCCCTTTTTAATTAAATATGGCGTAAATTGTGGCGGCAATCTCGCTTTCCAGCGGAAATGACAACATGCCCATCACCGAATAGCCCGTCAGCCACGGCATTAGGTAAAACCGCCCCATATAGAAGAACCACGCCACATAAAGCGGCACAAATACCGGCAGCAGAAATTGCGGGGTGATGGGACGCCATAGCCGCAGCAGCGGATTGGTGAGCCGCACAAAGGCTTTCATGAAAAAGAAATCAGAGTTTTCCGGTTGGAAGAAGCTCATCGCCGTGCGGCCAATTAGCGTCCACATGATAAGCCCCATAGCATAATCGAATAGAAGAACGGCGAGGGGAAAACTATCTGTCATATCGTTATCTCGGGCTTGCCTTAGCTTATGCGCCTGAGTCAGGCGAAAAATCTTCAAAATAAGAGGGGGCGAGGCGCTGAAACCCGCTCCCTTAAAATGCCTATGGCCCCTTAGGACTCATCCAATATGGTTTTGCCGCTCGGAGTACGAATGGCATCAACCATAGCTTGGGTTTCGGCATCAGGCTCCTCTGTGGCCAGCGAGACACCTACCATAGCGATAAGGCTGGCGGCCATGCCGAC
>JAQWZC010000093.1 GCA_029253645.1 Alphaproteobacteria bacterium
CTTCTTCGGCCTCGGCCTGATTGCCCAATTTGCGGCGGCAAATATGCACAATATAAGATAAATGCCGATTGATCAGTTCAGCGCCCGCACGGCGCGCCGCTTTGCGGTCGGCACTGCCAATCATATCGAGCAGCGCATCATCACTCGCGGCGGCAAGCGACATTCCTGCCTGCGACGCCCGGGCTGTCTCCGACGCAGGGGGCGTCTGGCCTGTCACGCGGCTGCTCATAATGCTATTTGCCTCCCGACTTGGCTGCGCGATGATGCAATGAACCGACATCTGAGTCTCCAGTTTACGAGAATTTAAAAAAAGAAAGCAAATTCTCACATCCAAAAGAATAAACGGCCCGTATATTAAATACTGTCACATTAAATGTGCATTAGTGCTCTCCTCCCCCCCTCATTGGAGACACTTTGGCCCCGTCGCTCTGCGGCGGGGCATTTTCTTTTTAAGGGTGAAAATCAGTCAGATAACAGCGCTTGCAGGGCTGCTTGCCGGGCTGTTGCGCCATCTTTTTGGGCTATGGCGGCGGTAAGGCGGCGATAGGCGTCAAGCGGCGGCGGGGTGGCCTTATGGGCCACTGAATAGGCTGCCAGCGGCAGAGCGGCCAGCGCAAAGGCATTTTGAGCGGCGCCATAAAAACAGGCAAGAAACCGAGCATGCGCGTCTTTGTAAGTGTCTTTATGGGCGTCTTGCTGAAGCTGCTGCAAAGTGTCTTGCAGGGCCTTATTGGCCGGTTCATCAGCACGAGATGCTGCCAAAGCCGCCAACGTTGGCTCTAAAGCGAGGCGCATATCCAGTGCATCGGCTGAAAAATCATACTTATTATTTGAAATATCAGTTTTGCTTAGCCAATTCAGCACATCCTTGTCCCAAAGCGCCCAATTTTCGCGCATGGCGACATGAGTGCCGCGTCTTGGGACGGCAATTATCAAGCCTTTTGCACTTAAGAGGCGCAAAGCCTCGCGAATAACCGTGCGGGAGACATCAAATTCAGCGCATAAGGCCGTATCGGCGGGAAATTTTTCATTTTCCGACCAATTACCGGATAAAATACGCTGCGCCAAGGCAGCGGCAACCCGGTCTGTATGGCGTAAGACGTCAGACATAGCTCTAAATTGAACCGGTTCGGCTCAAACGTCAATAATAGTATGATTAATCTAGTTTTGTGCCGCGTTCAGTCAGCAAATACTTAAGGAATTCGCGATATCGGTCGAGGCGGTCGCCATCTGTCACCGTATTTTCAAAGTATTTCTGCTGAATCGCCTTTAACTCATCTTCGAATTTCAGCACTTGGATTTCCATTTCGTCGCGCAGCAAGCTGTTTTGGCTCTCCAATTGCTGCAAATGCTCCATAATCGCCTGTTTGCGATTGGCGGTCTCAGTGTTGAGCTGCTCAACCGTGTCACGAATGGTGGCGACAATCCCGTCCCGCGCCGCTTCCATTTGCGCCAGCATTTCTTGATTGCTGGCCCCATGAATGAGGCTGCCGGAGCGAATTTCCGCCAATGTGTCTTGCATACGCAGTGATAAATCGGCCATGTGGCTATCGGGATGCACTTCGCGCCCAATCTCATGATTGGTCGGGGCGGGGGTGCCGAAATCAATATCCGGGGCGGGGCCAAAATCGCCGTCGCTCTCTGCACTTGTTTCCGTATTTATATCTGCTCCCATTTCGGCAACAATCGCGGCGTCCAAATCATCGGCCATATTATCCTCAGATGGGGGGGCCATGTCGGGCGCAGAAGGCGTGCCCGCATTATCTGTCGGGGCGGCTTCCGGCGTCTGGGCGGTTGGGCGCGGGCCGGATGCGCCTTCGGCAGGCGTATCGCCGACCGGATCGGCGTCCAAAATCGCATTGATGGCGTCGGCAATTTCGGCCATGCGCCGAATTTCGCTCTCTTCATCAGCCATCAAATACTCCTCGCAACAAATACTGCATTGGGGGCAAGTTTTAATTGCCCTATACCGAATCTCATTATCACTTTACAATAATTGTACGAAATGACCATGACCGCAGAAAAATATTTTGGGAAAGCGTGACATTACGATGTCGCCATAGCACATGTCGCAAGAACCCCCACAAGACCAAGCCGCAGAAGAGCACCCGGGCATAGAGGCCGCTTATGAGCGCACGCCAACCGGTGAGAATGTCGGCATGCGCGCTCTGGCCGGTTTGTTTCTGCTCGAACATGAGTTTCGCCGTGTGCCCGGCCAGCCACATTTGGCGCGTCTGGTGGTCAATCGCCTGAACCGTTTCGCCCCTTATGACTGCGCCGTGTTTTGGACATGCAGCCCGCGCGGCAGGGTTTTTGATGTGACGATTTCCGGCATCATCAAAAACAAGGATACCAAACCCATTCTTGATTGGGGGCGGGAGCTTGGCAAATGGCTGAATAAAACCGGCTATGGCAATACGCAACTCACCCCGGCCATGGTTGATATGGAAAAATCAATGGCGCATTGGCCGGGCAATTTGCCCAAGTCCGGGCTTTACGTGCCCTTGCGGGCGCAAGACGGCACATTGCGCGGCGGTTTGGTGTTGTTGCGCGCCGCCGCTTGGGCGCAACCCATTCGCGTGATGCTCGACCAATTGGCCGAGGCCGCCGCCTATACGGTGGATGCGCTGGATGCCGGTGTGCATGGTCGGCGCGCCGGACGCAGTGGCGGGGGCATTGGTAAATATCTGACGGGTTTTGCCATAGTGGCTTTATTGGCGCTGAGTTTTCTCATTCCGGTGCCGGTTAATGTTGTTGTTCCGGCGCAATTGGCGGTGTCAAATTCGCAGGCCAATGTGCCGCGCGGACCGGCACAAATTGATATTCTCATACCGCCGCAAGGCGCGATGGCGCTGAAGCCTGGCTCGCGCCTGAAGACCAATTTTCAAAACACGCAATATGAGTTGGAAGTCGAGCATATTACGCCTTGGCTCGCGGGCTTGTTTGCCGACCGTCAATTGCGCGCCCGCTTCATTGCCGCGCCCGACGATTTGGCCCCGCCTGCGCTCTCTGCCATCACCATTGAAAATGCGTCCATGCCGCTGCCGCTTTATGTATTGCGCGGGCCTATTGCGATGATGCGGAAGGCTCTCCAACTTGATTAGACGCTTGATTAACAGCTGTGCTTGATAGCTGGTTGATGAGGGCGGCCACGGCGCGCGGCGTCGATGCCCCGGCGCAAACCAAAACATTATTCGCAATATGCAGGCGCTGCGCCGCCGGATAAGCTTTTTTCAACGCCGGATGGGTGAGGAATTCCATGCCGCGACTGTCGGGCATGTCATCTGTTTCATTCAGTAAAATAAAATCGGCCTGCGCCGCCAATGCGCTTTCCAGCGAGACGCGTCGCATGGCGT
>JAQWZC010000116.1 GCA_029253645.1 Alphaproteobacteria bacterium
TTGATGATGCCTATCAAATCGACGACGCCGAAGCCCTGCCCATTGTCTTTGACACTAAAGCGCCATCCGCATCAAACAGGCTGGCTTCGCTATAGGCCACGCTGCGCCCCATGCGGAGCACCTTACCCTTGGCAATATACTTGCCCGGCTTGCCGGCTTGCAAATAGCTGGTCTTTAATTCCAGCGTTGCGTGACCGCGATATGCCTCCAAATCGAGCAAAGAGCGAATGGCCACGCCGCAAGCGGTATCGAGCATGGTGGCAAATGCGCCGCCATGCAAGATGCCCTGCATGTTGAGCCACGCCTCGCCAATGTCAAACGCCACCTCGCTGAGGCCGTCTTCCATGACAATCAGTTCGCGGCCAATCAGCTTGCCGATTTCAGATTGCGTGACATCAGGCGAAAAACCGCGCAGTGGCATTATTTCGCCCCAATAATATCATGCTCTGAAAGACGCTGCATATAGGCGGTGAGGTTTTTAAAATCCTCGCTCACCGGCAGGCTGACTTTCGATATGAAGGAGACCAGCGGATAAAAAATGCAATCGACATAGCGCAGTTCATCACCGCAAATAAAATCCTGCCCGGCCAATTCCGCATCAATCCAACGCATACCATCTTCGGCATTGCGCTTCATTGGCGCGCCAATAGTTTCATCAATCCGCATGCGCGGACGGAAGAAATCAGCCCCTTCCGTGTTGCGGAAACCATACATGGCAGGCGCGAAAACAAGATAATCGCATTGCCGCATCCGCATACGCACATGCGCTCGCTCGGCGGCATTATGGCCGACCAGCACCGGGTCCGGCTTCAATTCCTCGAGATACTCCGCAATGGCGGAGACCTCGGCAATCACCTGCCCGTCTTCCAATTCGATACATGGCAATTGGCCCGCCGAATTGGTTTTGACGAAATCATCATTGCGGTTTTCACCACCCAATAAATCAATGGTGATGGTCTCAACCTCAATCTGTTTAATGGCGATGATATTTTCCAACGCACGCGGATTGGGCGCGTTTTGCGCGGTATATAGCTTAATCATAAATCCCCCTTTGAGCCGTCCTAAGACAGGCTCAACATGTGTTCTTGCTGAAACGCCTGCAATTCATCAAAGCGTCCGTCGCGAATTTTATTCGGCCATTCCGGATCGGTCAGCAAAGCGCGGCCAACACCGACAAGGTCAAATTCCTCGCGTTCCAAGCGGTCAATCAAGCCGTCAATCGGCGCCGCTTCAGAGGCTTCACCGCCCATGCCGGCAACAAATTCTCCGGTCAACCCAACCGAACCGACCGTAATGGTCGGCAGGCCGGTGAGCTTTTTCGTCCAGCCCGCAAAGTTCAAATCAGAGCCTTCAAATTCCGGTTCCCAAAAACGACGGGTCGAGCAATCAAAGCAGTCAATGCCCGCTTCCATCATCGGCTTCAAGAAAGCCAGCAATTTGTCAGGGTCGGTTGCCATTTTATGTTCAAAGTCCTGCTGCTTCCATTGCGACAGACGAATGATGAGCGGGAAATCTTTGCCGACAGCGGCGCGGGCTTTCTCGATAATCTCAACCGCAAAGGCCGTGCGTTCTTCCAACGCGCCGCCATATTCATCATCGCGCACATTGGTGCCTTCCCAAAAGAAAGTGTCGATGAGATAGCCATGCGCGCCGTGAAACTGAACGCCGTCAAAACCGGCTTCGCGCGCGGCCAATGTGCCTTTGGCAAAGGCGTCGGCAATATCGGTCACGTCTTGGCGGGTCATCGCCTCGCCGACTTCCTTGCCCGGATATTTAAGCCCTGAAGGTGATAATGTGGCGGCTTCCGGATGAAGGCCCGAGCCATCGCGGCGCATGGAGCCGGTGTGCCAAAGCTGCGGCATAATCAAACCGCCCGCATCATGCACTTCATCGGCAACCCGCTTCCAGCCTGCCAGTGCTTCAGGTGTGTGGAAGTCAGGAATATTCGGGTCCATGCTGGCTGATGGGTGGTCAATGGTCGTGCCCTCAGTAATAATCAGGCCAACACCGCCTTCCGTGCGGCGACGATAATAGGCTGCAACATCTTCGGTCGGATGACCGCCGGGCGAATGGCTGCGCGTCATCGGCGCCATAACAATGCGGTTAGGAATGTCCAGCCCGTTAAGGGCGAAGGGTGAAAAGAGCGCAGAATATTGTGTCATGTGAAATGTCCCATCATTGAATCAGCCAACAAATTTGCAGAGCGCTATCACAAAATCAAGCATTTGGTGCTATGATTAGCATAATTAAACCCTTTCAGCGGAGCGCAGCATGATTGAAAGAAAAGCAAAATACCAAATCGGCGACGTGGTGAAGCACCGCTATTTTGAATTTCGCGGCGTCATTTTTGATGTTGACCCGACTTTTTCCAATACTGAGGAATGGTGGCAATCCATTCCGGCTGAAGTGCGTCCGCGCAAAGACCAGCCCTTTTATCACCTTTTGGCGGAGAATGAGGAAACCGAATATATCGCCTATGTTTCCCAGCAAAACCTGCTGCGCGACACATCGGAATTGCCGGTGCGTCATCCGCAAGTAGATGAAATCTTCGGCCATTTTGACGGCGCGCGCTATGAAGTGCGGGTCAATAACACGCATTAGGAAGCGGCATCTTCATGATTAGACCGTTGCTGCGCTTTTTCGGGCGGCTGATAATCCGCTATCTCAATAAGCCGATATTGAATTATCGTTCTTACCAATTCATTCCGCTGGCTGAATTGGAAAGCTGCTTACAACCGGGTGATGTGCTGCTGGTGGAGGGCAATCAGCGCATTTCATCGGCGATTAAATATCTGACGCAATCAACCTGGTCGCATGCCGCCTATTATGTCGGGCGCGACGCCGGACTGCGCGACAAATACGGCCACCCTGCCGCTTTGGTGGAGGCTGATTTGGCAGATGGCGTCATCGCCGCCTCGCTGACCAAATATCTCGGCTATAATACGCGCATTTGCCGCCCTGCCCTGATTACCGATGCCGATTGCGATATTGTGAGCAATTACATCATCAATTCCATCGGGCAATCCTACGACGTCAAAAACGTGGTCGATTTGGCGCGATATCTGATGCCGCAACCGCCCGTGCCGGTGCGCTGGCGGCGGCGGATGATTGCGCTGGGCAGCGGCGAGCCGACGCAAGCCATATGCTCAACCCTGATTGCCCGCGCCTTTCAATCCGTGCGCTATCCTATTCTGCCCGATTTCACCCGCGAAAATCAGCGTGAGATTATGCATATTCGCCACCACTCGCTGTTTACGCCGCGCGATTTTGATGTGTCGCCCTATTTCTCGATTGTGAAGCCGACCATTGAAAAGTGCCCTGATTATAAAAGCTTTGAGTGGAACCAAGAACGCCCTGCACCCGATAGCGGCGAGACGGAGAGCACCCCCCATGCGTCGTGACCATAAGCCCTATAGCATGCGCTTGCTGGTGAATTTTATCCGGCGTTTCTACACAAGCTGGCGGCTAAAGCCTCAATTTGCGGCGGTCGGCACGGGGCTGGAAATTATCGGCCCGCATCGCCTTGAGGTTTGGGGCGATGATATTTACCTCGGTGACAATGTGCATATGCAGACCTCAAAAGGGCAAATGTCGCGCCTGTGCACCTGGCCGAATGAGACCGGCGGACGCGGGCGCATTGATATTGGCAGCCATACATTGCTGACCCCCGGCCTGCAAATCGTCTCAGCTGACCATGTGTCGATTGGCGATAATGTGATGATTGCCAGCCGTGTTTATATTTCGGACGCGGATTGGCACGAGATTTATGACCGCTTGGCCTCGCCCGGGCCGCATGCGCCCGTGCATATTGGCGAGAATGTCTGGCTTGGCGAGGGCGTGAAGGTCTGCAAAGGTGTCACCATTGGCGCGAATAGTGTTATTGGTGCTGGGTCGGTTGTCACAAAAGACATTCCGGCCAATGTGATTGCGGCGGGCAACCCCGCCAAACCGGTGCGCGAGCTTGACAAAGACCGCCCCATGATAAAGCGTGAGACCATGTTTGAGGATGTAAAAGAATACAATAAAACAATGTCTTATCTGCATTACCTCAACCATAAAGGTAATGGATTTATTCATTGGTTTCGCCAGATAATCAAGCCGTCGAGAAAGGGCTAACCCATGCGCTTGCTTGCAATTATTTCCGCTCTGATGTTCGCCGGTGGCGCGGCATTAGCACAAAATTTACCGCAAAATCATGCGCTGGCCATGCACGGGGAGGCGCAATTATCGCCGAATTTCCGGCATTATAATTATGCCAGCCCCAATGCCTTGCAGGGGCGCAGCCTGCGACAGGCACAAATCGGCAGCTTTGACAGCCTTAATCCGTTTTCCATTCGCGGTAATGCCGCCAAAAACATTCGTGAGCGGGTGTTTGAGAGCCTGCTTGACCGCCATTATAACGAGCCTTTCGCGCTATATGGCTTGCTGGCTGAGAGCGTTGTGACCGCGCCCGACCGCAGCTCGGTTACCTTCACCATTCGCAAGCAGGCGCGCTTTGCCGATGGCCGGCCCGTAACCGCCGCTGATGTGGCGTTTTCTTGGCAATTACTGCGCGACCAGGGCCGCCCCAATCACCGCTATTATTACGACCAAGTGGAAACCCTGACGACGCCAAGCAGCCATACGGTGCGCTTTACCTTTAAGCCGATACCGCCCGACCGCGAATTGCCGCTGATTATCGGCCTGATGCCGATATTGCCGAAACATGTTTATGCCAAGCGTGATATTCAGTCTGCATCGCTCGACCTGCCCGTCGGCTCCGGCCCTTATGAGGTGAGCGAGGTCACGCCGGGCGCACAGGTGAAGTTTGAAAAGCGCGCCGATTATTGGGCGCGCGCCCTGCCCCATAATCGCGGGCGGCATAATTTTGCGACCATTTACGAAGATTATTATCGCGATGAAGCCACGGCTTTTGAGGCGTTTAAAGCCGGTGATGTGGATATTTGGTTTGAGAATAATCCGCAGCGTTGGACGACCGGTTATAATTTCCCAGCCGCCAAAGATGGCCGCGTGATTAAAGAAAATATCAGCCTCGGCACACCGTCGGGCTTGCGCGCCTTTGTGATGAATACGCGCCGCCCCATTCTGGCCGATGCGGTTCTCCGCAAGGCGATGGATCTGACCTTTGACTTTCAGTGGATTAACAAAATCCTCTATGGCGATGTTTACCGCCGCACGGACAGCTATTTCGGCAATACCGAACTGAGTGCTATCGGCCAAATTATGAGCGATGGCGAAACCGAGCTTTTATCGCGCAGCCTGATTGCGCGCAGCGCATTGGCCGCCGGTTATAAATCCCCCGAAAGCGATGGCACGGGCCGCGACCGCGCCAAGCGCAAGGAAGCCATGCAAATGCTGGAAGCCGCAGGATATAAAATGCAGGGCAAAAACCTCATTAACCCGCAAGGCCAGCGCGTTGAATTGGAGATCTTGGTGCAGCGGCGTAGCGATGAACGCCTCGCCCTGTCATGGCGGCGTATGCTGGCCGGTATCGGCATTGATTTAAAAGTGCGGCTTATCGATTCCAGCCAATATCAGCGGCGACTGCAAAATTTCGATTTTGACCTCATCGCCTATAATTATTACGCCTCGCTCTCGCCGGGCAATGAGCAGGCTTATTATTGGGGCAGCGAAGCGGCGGATACGCCGGGCAGCCGCAATTATGCAGGCATTAAGGATTTCGGTATTGATGGCGCGGTGACCGCCCTCACCCGTGCCGAGACCAAGCAAGATTTCATAACCGCCGCGCGCGCGCTCGACCGCGCCCTGATGAACGGCCATTACTTTATTCCGCTGTTTCACAATCCCGGGCAATGGGTGGCGCGCTGGCATTATGTCGAGCATCCCGAGACGCACAGCCTATATGGTGCGCGCCTCGATGCTTGGTGGATGAACCACGAAAACTAAATCGCGTCGGCTGACTTTAACGCGGCCAACACATCATCCGCCACGCCCCACTCACTAAAGGCCGTGTCATTATGCTCGCCAAGTTTCGGCGGCGGCCCCTGAATTTCGCTCGGCGTGCCGCTAAAGCGTGGCGCAACATTTGGCTGCTTAATGCCAAAAGCCTCGGTAATGGTGTCGCGCTCGCGATTATGCGGATGCTCATAAGCCTCATCCATATCCAGCACGGGCGCATAGCAAATATCCGTGCCGAGCATAATGGCGTCCCACTCATCGCGGGTTTTGGTTTTAAACGCCTCGGCCACTTTGGCCTTTAAATCCGGCCATGCCGATTTATCCATTTGGGCATCAAACGCGCTGTCATCGAAACCGGCTTTCTCGCGCAGCAGCGCATAAAATTGCGGCTCAATTGAGCCGATGGAGACAAATTTGCCGTCCTTGGTTTCATAAGTATCGTAAAAATGCGCCGCCCCATCCAGCATATTGGCGAAGGGTTTATTCTCCCAAATGCCCGCCGCTTTCATGCCGAAGAACATGCCCATAAGCGAGGTCGCGCCATCGGTCATGGCGCAATCAATCACCTGACCTTTGCCCGATTTTCCGGCCTCAACCAGAGCCGCGCAAATGCCCATAGCGAGGTACAGCGCGCCGCCGCCAAAATCGCCGACCAGGTTAAGCGGCGGCACCGGCTTATCTTTGCCGATAGCGGCCAGCGCGCCGGTGAGTGCAATATAATTAATATCGTGACCGGCGGCTTGTGACAGCGTGCCATATTGGCCCCAGCCCGTCATGCGGCCATAAACGATTTTCGGATTGCGCGCCATAACCACATCCGGCCCCAGCCCCAAACGTTCCATCACGCCCGGGCGAAACCCTTCATGAATCACATCGGCCTGCTCCACCAGTTTCAGCACGGCTTCAATGGCTTCCGGCTTTTTCAAATCCAGCGCAATCGACTTGCGGCCTCGGCTATTCGTGTCCGCCGGATAGCCGCCCGCGCCGCCTTTGCGGTCAATGCGAATAATATCCGCGCCCATATCTGACAACAGCATGGCACAAAACGGCCCCGGCCCAATGCCTGCCATTTCAATAATTTTAACGCCGCTTAACGGTCCGTTTCCCATAATAAATCCTCCTCAAATTTGAGGTGAGTTTATCAGCCCTTGGCGGCGCGGCAAGCCCCGATAGGCGACGGCTTTATTTTTTACTGCTGCGTACCACTTCAATATTCAGGTCGCGGATTTTCTTACGCAGCGTATTGCGATTAACGCCCAACAGATCCGCCGCCTTAATTTGATTGCCGCGCGTCGCCTCAAGGCATAATTCGATAAGCGGCGTTTCGACTTCGCGCATCACGCGCTCATATAAGCCATTGGGCGGCAGCGAATTACCGTGGCCTTTAAAATAATTGCTGAGATGAAAATGCAGGCTCTCGGTCAGATTATTACCGGCCTGCTGGGTTGGCGGCGCAGCCATATCATTATCGCTCAATTCCAAGCGCACCGCCTCCGCGCCAATCACCTCATCGGCATGCAGCGCTGACAGGCGACGCACGAGATTTTCCAACTCGCGCACATTGCCCGGCCAGCCATGCCCTTTCAGCGCATCAATCGCCTCGCGGTCAAAACTTTTAACCGACAGCCCCTCATCGGCCCCACGCGCCATAAAGTGCCGCACCAGCTCCTCAATATCCTCAAGCCGCTCGCGCAAAGGTGGCAGTCGCAGCGGCACAACATTGAGACGGAAATATAAATCCTCACGGAACAGACCTTGGCGAATGAGCCGCCGCAAATCCTGATGTGTTGCGGCAATCACCCGCACATCGGTTTTAATCGGCTGACGCCCGCCAATGGTGGTGTATTCGCCCTCTTGCAAGACGCGCAGCAAACGCGTTTGCGTCTCCATCGGCATGTCGCCGATTTCATCGAGAAATAATGTGCCGCCCTCGGCCTGGGCGAAGCGGCCATCCATGCGCTGATTG
>JAQWZC010000124.1 GCA_029253645.1 Alphaproteobacteria bacterium
AGCTAATGTCTTGGCAATATCAATTTTACGCGGCCTTTCGGCTTCGGGGATTTCGCGCTCAAATTCTATATGCAACAGGCCTTTATCAAGGCTGGCATCGGTGACGCGCACTTGCTCGGCGAGCTGGAAACGGCGCTCAAAATTGCGCGCCGCAATGCCATGATAAAGATAGCTGGTGGCGTCCTTATTGCTGTCATCGGCATGGCGTCTGCCGCGCACGGTCAACGTGCCGCCGCGCTGTTCAATATCAAGCTCGTCTTCGCCAAAACCGGCCACCGCCATGGTCAGGCGATAGTTATTTTGGTCAACGCGCTCGACATTATAGGGCGGAAAAGCCGTGCCTTTTTCAGCCGCGTGAACGGTATCAAACAGGCTGGCCAGCCGGTCAAAGCCAATGGTTGACCGATAAAGCGGGGTTAAATCAAAACGGTTCATCTTCATCTCCTTCTCGGTGAAGCAAGAAACTGTCTCAGCCCTTTAAGGCGCTGAAAACAGGGTTTGAGACCGGCCTTATTGCCGCCCTCACAACCGAGATGGGGAGGTTTTTTTGCGTTTCAAAGTCTTGAAAATAAAAAAATTCTACCTAAAAGCGAGCGCGTGTGCGGCTATAAACCGGCCCAAAAAATCCACAAAATACCTAGCGGTGCCAAAAAGCGGCCGGCAAATAACCATGCCGAAAATAAAATCCCGTCGCCGCCAAAGGCTTGCTTCAATGTCGCCACCGGCATCACCCAAGCGGCGAATAAAATCACGCCCAAGCCGCCAAGCGGCATAATATAGGCGGTTACGAGATAGTCTTTCAGGTCAAACATGGTGCGCCCCGCCACTGTGACATCGCTCCATATATTAAACGAAAACACCGTGCACAGGCCGACCAAAAACGTTGCGCCCAGCATGACGGCGATGGCGCGTTTGCGGCTCCAGCCGAAACGGTTTTCAGCCCAGCGAAACATCACCTCAGCCAAAGACAGGCCGGAGGTGAGGGCGGCGAAATAAACCAGTAAGAAGAAAATCAACGCCAGCGGCCCACCAAAGGGCAATTGTGCAAAGGCCAGAGGCAAGGTGGTGAAAATCAGGCCCGGCCCTGCGCTGGGGTCGAGCGATTGACCGAAGACAATGGCGAAAATGCCAATGCCCGCCAAAATCGCAATCGCCGTATCCGCCAGCGCAATGGTGATGGCGGCCTGTCCAAGATTGATGGATTTATCGAGATAGGCGCCATAAGTCATCAACATGGCCGCCCCGACCCCAACCGAAAAGAAGCCTTGGCCGACCGCCGATTGAATAACTTCCGGCGTAATTTTGGAAAAATCGGGCGTGAACATATAGGCCAGCGAGGCTTTGATATCGCCCGCAATCGCGCCGTAAACGGCGATAAAGACCAGCATGATGACCAGCGAGGGCATGAGGATGAGATTGGCGCGCTCCAATCCGGCAGAAAGTTTGCGGATAAGAATGACGCCGAGAAACACCAAAAAGCCAAGCTGATGGACAATCATCTCATTGGGCGAGGCCAGCAAATCGCCGAACATGGCCTCGGCACCGGCCGCATCAAGGCCGCCAATTTGGCCCGATAAGGCGCGCCATATATAAGACGACACCCAGCCCGCAATGACGGCGTAAAACGTCAATAAGACGAATGAGCCAAACACGCCGATACCGCCAATCACGCCGAAAGCGGCGGGGCGATTATTCTCAAGGGCAATATCGCGCACGCTGGACACGGCGTCAGACCGGCCTTTGCGCCCGACCAGCAATTCAGCCGCCGCCACCGGAATGGCAATGGCGAAAATCGTGACGAGATAAACAAACACAAATGCGCCGCCACCTTGTGTGCCGGTCATATAGGGGAATTTCCAAATATTGCCGAGGCCGACCGCCGCGCCAATGCAGGCCAGCGTGAAGCCCATATTGGACGTCCAAAAACTCGTATTCTTATGCTGCATGATTGTGCTCCCCGAACTACGATGAATTTTACACCCTCGCCCGATGATATTCAATGACCGATGGCTGTTTGCATGGCTTGCAAATTGGCGCAACAAAAAGCACACTCCGCATCAAAAGGGGAATGATTATGACCGAGCAAATTAAATGGGACGCGCCCGCACATTTTGTCGAGATTGACGGCAATCCGGTGCCGCCACGCGCTGCGATCGGCATGCATCAAATGCGCGACGGTAAAATGCTGCGCGGCGCAGTGTTTCACCCCGAGGGCAAGCCGCGCGGCACATTGGTTTTAATGACCGGCTATTCTGAATTCATTGAGAAATATTTCGAGACCATTGGCGATTTCACCTCGCATGGGTTTGTCGTGGTGATGCCCGAATGGCGCGGACATGGATTGTCTGAGGGCGATGGCATAGAGCCGACGCGCCTGCATTTAAAGAATTTTGATACCAATGTTGAGGATTTGGAGGATCGCTGGGAAAAGCTGGTCGCGCCGCTGCCGAAGCCGCATGTTGGCTTGGCGCATTCTATGGGTGGACAGATTTCACTGCGCGCCATTCACGCGCATCCGGAATGGCTATCGGCTTTGGCGCAATGCGCGCCCATGCATAGGCTGCCCATACCGGCGCATTTAATGGTGATTGCGCGCGCCATTAGCGGGTTTTATCGACTGCTCGGCAAGGCCGATAGATGGAATCCGTTTCAGGGTGTCGCCGAGCGCCCGGGCGATGCGGCGTCGAATAATGTTACCACTGATTTTGAGCGCTTTACGCGCACCGGAAAATTATATGTCAGCGCGCCGCAATTACAGGTCAATGGCGCGAGCCTGGGCTGGTTTGCCGCCGCCGATAAGGCGATGGCCGATAGCCGCCGCGTGGCGTTTTTAAAGGCGATTGAGACGCCACTTTTTATCGCCAGTGCGGGGCAAGAAATGCTGGTTGATAATGACGCGCATGCCCATGTGATTGCCCATGTGCAAAATGGCAGCGGCAAAACCTATGCCGATGGCATGCATGAGCTGATGATGGAAAAAGACGCGCTGCGCCAAACATTCATCACTGATGTTTTGGCATTTTTTGACGGGCTGACTTAGCCGTTCAGCATATCCTTTAATTGCGTATGCACGGCGCGGTCGCCGCAAGCAATCGCTGTGCCGCCTTTATGCGCCGGGCCGCCTTGCCAATCGGTCACAATGCCGCCCGCTTCTTCAACAATCGGAATCAGCGCTTGAATATCGACATCTTTCAGGCCCTGCTCGACCACCGCATCAATTTGGCCCAGAGCCACTAAAGCGTAATTATAGCAATCCCCGCCATAGCGCGTCAGCTTGGCGGCGGCGGCGACTTTATGCCAGGCCGCCTCAGCCGGAGTGTCGATGAAAAGCGCGGGCGTGGTGGTGGCCAGCACGGCGTCTTTCACCCGGGCGCAAGCGCGGGTTTTAATGGCCATGCTCTTATCGGCGTGACGCAAAAACGCGCCTTGTCCGGCGGTGGCAAAATATCTCTCGCCGGTAAAGGGCTGCTCCATCATGCCCAAAACCGGGCGGTCATTTTGATTGAGGCCGATAAGCGTGCCCCATGTCGGCATGCCTGAAATAAAGGCGCGCGTGCCGTCAATCGGGTCGAGCACCCATTCAAACGCCGTGACTAATGCCTCGCCGGTTTTATTGTCAAACTCCTCGCCAGTAATGGCGTGGTCTGGATAATGCGCTTCAATAAGGGCGCGCATGGCGACCTCGGCATTGCGGTCGGCAGCGGTGACGGGGTCAAATCCGTCGGTCAGTTTATTGTCAATATCGGGGGCATTGCGAAATAGCGGCAAGCTGGTCCCTGCGGCGGCGTCGGCCAGCTGATGGGCAAAGGCCAGAAGCTCTTTCAATGCGGGGGCGTCTGTCATGGCGATATCTTCAGCGCTTCTTTATTCGGCAGCCGAGCGCGTGGGGCCCGGCAATGTGTCACTCAAAAGGGCGGGCAGGGCGGCGGCAAAAGCCGCGACCAATTCGGTCAAATCATTTTGCAAGCGCGTGAAACCGGCATGTTTGGTGTAATTACTTTCATCCATATAAATGGCGCGATTGATTTCAATCTGCACGGCATGCGTGCCATCTGCCGGACGCCCATAGCGGTCGGTAATAAAGCCACCCGCATAGGGTTTATTGCGCGCCACTTGCCAGCCGCGCGCCGTTAAAGCGCGCTCCAACCAATCGCTCAGACGCGCATCGCATGAGCGGCCATGACGGTCGCCCAAGACAAAATCAATGCGCCGCCCCTCGGACGATAAGCGCGTTGCTTGCGACGGCATGGAATGAGTATCAAGTAGCACCGCATAGCCAAAACCGGTTTGCAGCGCATGCAGCGTATCCGCCAGCTTGCGATGAAAGGGCTGATAGACAGTTTCAATGCGCCGCTCGGCCTCAGCAAATGACAGCTTGCCGTCATAAATCGGTGTGTTTTCGGCAACCAAGCGCGGCACAGTGCCAAGTCCGGCAGCGGCGCGGGCCGAATGGCGGTCAATATGGGCGGGCAAAACATCTTTAAACAAAGCCTGCTCAAGCTCATAAGGGGCGCGGTTTAAATCAACATAGGCGCGAGGATAATTGGCCGATAAAACGCCAATGCCGTGCTGCGGCGCATGCGCCAATAGCGCATCGACAAACATGTCTTCCGATTGACGAATCGCGTGGGCATCAAGGCGCGACGCGTCGATAAAACTTTTGGGATAATGCGCCCCGCTATGTGGCGAGGTGAGCAAAAGCGGCGCCTCCATAGCCGAACGGACCGCAGCTTCCACTGAAGACGGGGCTGCGGGTGGCGTAAATACAAAAGCCTGCTCGTCTTGCGCATTCATGCGATGAGGATAGCATCTTTTGGCTCTAAAATATATGGCGTAATGGCGCACCCTTATGAAGCCGCTACATCTCTCGGACATCTTCAGGATATCTTCGCAGAAGGCCGCGCAAACGGTTTTTGTGATTTGTCTTGATTTTGTGGGCGGCTATTGTAAATAGAGGAACGCCTTGCGGCGCACCCGATATCGGTAAGGGCGATTAGCTCAGCGGGAGAGCACTACATTGACATTGTAGGGGTCACTGGTTCAATCCCAGTATCGCCCACCACCGACCTTCACGAAACACAACGCTTACTAGCTGTCTTAACGACGCTTTTTAAACCTTATCAACAACGACGGTGTGCT
>JAQWZC010000143.1 GCA_029253645.1 Alphaproteobacteria bacterium
CGGCCATAGCGACATTGCCCCGGGCCGCAAAATAGACCCGGGCGAGGCGTTTGATTGGGCGGCTTTGGCGCGCGCTGGTTTCGGCTTTTGGCTGGACGACATCAAGATTGAAGACGTGCCGACACTGGCGTCGGGCAGCACGGAAAAAGCCGTCGCGCCCTTGCAAAAAGCGCTCGCCGCTTTCGGCTATCGCATTGTCGCTGACGGGCATTTCGGACCGCAAACACAGGCAGTCATCACGGCGTTTCAACGCCATTTCCGCCCTGCCAAAATCACCGGCACCGCCGACGCCGAAACCCAATGCCTGATTTATGAATATTGCCGCCTCATTGGGTCGGGCGGCGGGGTAAGGCGGCCTTTATAGGTAAGAACAGAGATAGGCGGGTCATTGCGACCAGCCTCTTTGTTATTGGCGATAATCTTCCGATTTATGTAAATGCGCGCTTTCATGCAGGCAATTTTATAGTTGCCGCTGGATGCGGGGATTACTTATTTGCTTTCGCGTGTGCGGAGAGGCCCTCGAAGCGATATTGCGTGTGCGGATAGATTGGTTCATCTTAATCGCGCGGCAGGCTTGGCCCAATGGCCCGCGCCGCGCGACGGGGCGTCAACCGCCGGAAGGCGGTTGAGTGTTCACCCGCTCTAAACATCCTTGACCATGCCGGATTATCGGCGTATTCCGGTTTTCGGTCAGAGGGTCGGGTGATTGCCTTTGCCCCTTGTTTCGGCAAGGCGCAGGGGAGGAAAGTCCGGGCTCCACGAAAACACGGCGCCGGATAACGTCCGGCGGAGGCGACTTCAGGGAAAGTGCCACAGAAAGCAAACCGCCTCTCCCCCTCGGGGCGCGAGGTAAGGGTGAAAGGGTGCGGTAAGAGCGCACCGCGTGGCCGGTAACGGTCATGGCAGGGTAAACCCCGCCGGGAGCAAGACCAAATAGAGACGGCACATGGCCCTGTTTTCGGGTCGTCGTCCGGGTAGGTTGCATGAGGTGTTCGGCAACGGGCATCCCAGATGAATGATCACCGCCATCTTTTGATGCGCACAAAACCCGGCTTATAGACCCTCTGACTGTTTTCCCCATCGGCAAGCATGCGCGGGCATGGCGGCGCGGCCCCATTCCGGCCCGTAAATACCCTATTTTGTGCCTGTGCTTCCCGTTGACACCCATATGTTCCCATGCTATCCCATATTATCCCATCAAAGACTATGGGTGCCCGAAACGCGTTCGGGCTAACGGCAGGAGGGAAGCAGGCATGAGTATGTTCATGTCCACCATTACGGGCAAAATAGATGCGAAGGGTCGCGTCTCGGTTCCGTCTGTCTTCCGTTCAGCCATTTCCGCCCAAAACGGAGCCGCGCAAAGCGGCGCACAGCAAGGCATTTTCGTCTATCCTTCCTTCACGGAAAACGCCATTGAGGGCGGCGGTCACGCGCTGATGAATGATATCGGCCAAATGGTTGACCGCCTGAACTTATACGCTGAAGAGCGCGACGCGCTGGCCGCCTCGCTATTTGCCGACAGCCACCATCTGAATGTTGATGCCGATGGCCGCGTGTCGCTTCCCGCCGCGCTTTTGGCCCATGCGGGCATTGAAAAAGAGCTGTGCTTTGTCGGTCTCGGCGGCAAGTTTCAAATATGGAATCCGCAACGCTTCACCGATTTCCGCGCCAAATCGCGCGCCATGGCGCTCGAGCAACGCGGTCTTTTACGATCATTAAGCGACGCGCCGCCCGGCGGTGCTGACGGGTCTCAGCAATGAGCGGTGGGGGTGACGTGACAAGGCAGCAACAAAGCGTGCCCCCGACTTCGGCTCCGCATATTCCGGTTCTTCTGAATGAGGTGGTTGACGCGCTGCGCCCGCAAGCGGGTGAGGTGATGGTTGACGGCACTTTCGGCGCGGGCGGCTATTCCCGCGCTTTGCTCGAGGCCGCCGATTGCGCCGTTATCGCCATTGACCGCGACCCCAACACCCAATCTCATGCCGATATTTTGAGCGCCGATTTTGGCGCGCGCTTCTCTTATCTGTCCGGCTGCTTTGGCGATATGCAAGACCTGCTGGCCGCACCGGTCGATGGCGTGACGCTCGATTTGGGCGTGTCCTCCATGCAGCTTGATGAGGCGGCGCGCGGGTTTTCCTTCATGCGCGACGGGCCGCTGGATATGCGGATGAGCCAAGACGGTCTCAGCGCGGCGGATTTATTAAATGAGGCGGCGCCCGAATTGCTCAGCGATGTCATTGCCGTTTATGGCGAGGAACGCCGCGCCCGCGCCATTGTGAAGGCGATTATGGCGCGTCGTGACGATCGGCCTTTGCGGCGCACCGGCGATTTGGTTGATGTGGTGTGCTCGGTTTTGGGCGCGCCGCGTTTCGGCAAAGCGCATCCGGCGACGCGCACATTTCAGGCGCTGCGGATTTATTTAAATGACGAGCTGGGCGAGCTGATGCGCGGCCTGCAAGCGGCAGAGCAAGTGTTGAAGCCGGGCGGGCGACTGGCTGTCGTCACTTTTCATTCCTTAGAAGACCGCATGGTGAAGCAATTCCTCAGCCCGCGCACCGGTCGCGCCGGACGTCCGTCGCGGCATTTGCCTGATATTGAAATGGCCGCGCCGAGTTTTAATGATGGTGTCAAACGCTCGCTCAAAGCCGGAGCGGCAGAAACCGACCTCAACCCGCGCGCCCGCTCGGCGCGTTTGCGCGTCGCCGTGCGCACGGCGGCATCGGCCTTTGCTGCCGAGACTGATTTATTGCCCAAACGCGCACCCAAATTGGGGGCAATGTGATGGTCAAGTTTTTGAATATCACGCTGGCTTTCATTGTCGTGGTTCTGGTCGCCGCGCTGTATCACATTCGCTATTCGGCTGAGGCCGAGGCCAGAGCGCTGCGCCACATGCAGCGCATTATGGCGGTTGAGCAAGACCGTCGCCGCACTTTGGAGGCTGAGTGGGCCAGCCTGAATGACCCGCGCCGTTTGCAAATGCTGTCGCGGCAATATTTATCGCTGGATTATTTGCGCGCTTCGCAAGTGCTGGATTTGCGCGATGACCGCACATTGACCATTCCGGTTTTGATGATGCCGCAAGGGGGTGCCGATGAGCCGCGGTAAACTCCCTCTCGTGCCGGTCGGTCATGACTGGGCTATGGTGCTGGGCGGACGGCTCGGTCGCCGCGCCGGTGATTTGGCGCAACATGCGGTTGAGACGACGCGCAGCCGTTTGCGCTTGGCGTTGATTTGTTTCTTTATCGTGTTTTCCGTGCTCGGCGGGCGGCTGGTGCAATTAACCGTGCTGGATGTCGCGCCGACCCAACGCGCCAATGCGGCGCATAAACAAAATACCGCGCGCCCGACCATTATCGACCGCAATAATGTTGTGCTGGCAACGCAAATCACCACGGTCACTTTGGGCGCAGATGCCGCCAAAATTGACAATGGCAGCGCCATCGCGGCGCAATTAAAAGCCGTCTTGCCGCGTTTGAACGCGCCACGTGCCGCGCGGCTTTTGGCGGGCAAGGCGCGCTATGTGACGCTGATGTCCGGGCTGACACCGGCGCAAAAGCAAGATGTTTTGGCCTTTGGCAATCCGGCATTGAAATTGAGCCAAGCCACCAGTCGGGTTTATCCGGCGGGCGAGGTGACCGCGCATACGGTCGGGTTTGCCAGTTCAGATTTACGCGGCCTGTCGGGTCTTGAGCTTTATCTCGACCATTTAGAGGAAGAGGCCGAGAGCGTCGCGGCGACTTTTAAAACCAGTCTCGATATTCGGGTGCAGCATGCCGTGCGTGATGTGTTGCGCGACAGCATGGCGCAATTCTCGGCGCAGGCCGGTGGGGCACTGATTGTTGACGCGCATAATGGCGAAATTTTATCGCTGGTCTCATTGCCCGATTTTGACGCCAATGCCCCCATGCGAAACGGCCAGGACGCGCATTTCAATCGCATGACTTTGGGCGTTTATGAGCTTGGCTCCATCTTTAAGATTTTCACCGCAGCCATGGCACTGGATAGCGGCATGGTGGCCCCGCATGAAACTTTCGACACGGCTGAGCCGCTGGAAATCGGGCGCTATAAAATTGACGACCCGCATGGCGAGGCGCGCCCGCTCAGCATTGAAGAGATTATCGTTCATTCCTCCAATATCGGTTCGGCCAAGCTGGCGCTGCGTGTGCCGGAAGATGTGCATTATGATTTCCTGCAACGTCTGGGTTTTACCGATAGTTTGGAAATGGAATTGCCCGAGCGCACCGCGCCGCTGACCCCGACGCGCTGGACGGATATTGAGCGCGCCACCTCATCTTATGGTCACGGTATTTCAGTCACCCCGCTGCATGCGGTGATGGCCGGCGCGGCGATGATTAATGGCGGCATTTTATATCAGCCAAGCCTGCGTAAGGTTGGCCTGCCGGTTGGCGAGCGGGTTATCTCGGCCAAAACCAGCGCCGATTTGCGCGCCATGATGCGCGCTGTGGTGGCCAGTGGCACGGGCCGTCAGGCCGATGTGCCGGGCTATCAGGTTTTGGGTAAAACAGGTTCGGCGGAAAAACCGCAAGCCGGTGGCTATAATACAGACGCGCTGGTGACATCATTTCTCGGCGCGTTTCCCGCCCATGCGCCGCGCTATGCCATGCTGGTCATGCTCGACGAGCCGCAGGCAACGCCGGATACTTATGGATATAATTTGGCCGGTTGGAATGCTGCGCCCGCAGCCGCCGAGATTGTGCGCCGCATCGCGCCGCTATTGGGCGTCTTGCCTTATTTCGAAAACCCCGATGAGCAAGCCGCGCTGGCCTTGCCGCAACCGACATTGGAGGTGGCTGATGCGTCTCGATAAGCTCACCCCCATGCCGCTTGACGATGCCGCGCTGGCAGCGGTGGATATTCGCGGCCTCAGCGCCGATAGCCGCCATGTGCAGCCCGGATATTTATTCGCCGCTTTGGCGGGCGCGCAGGCCGATGGCCAAGCCTATGTCGGTCAAGCCATTGATAATGGCGCGGCGGCTATTCTGACCGACCGCCCCTTGGTCGCCGGTGTTCCGGTGGTTACCAGTGATAATCCGCGCCGCGATTTGGCGCTCATGGCGGCGCGCTTTTTTGAGGTGCAGCCGCCCCATATCGCCGCCATTACCGGCACGAATGGCAAAACATCAACGGCTGCTTTTTTGCGTCAATTTTGTGCCGCCGCACAATTTAAGGCCGCCGCCATTGGCACGCTTGGAATTGACATCGGGGCCGTTGAAATGAGCGGCACGGAAATAAATGCGGGCGACGCTGACGGGTTTGACGCCGCGCTGAACCATACCACGCCCGAGCCGGTGCGCCTGCATGCGGCTTTGCGCGATTTGGTGGCGCATCAGGTCACCCATGTGGCGATGGAGGCTTCCAGTCACGGGCTGGCGCAACATCGCCTTGACGGGGTTCATGTGTCGGTTGCGGGGTTCACCAATCTGTCGCGCGACCATCTCGAT
>JAQWZC010000160.1 GCA_029253645.1 Alphaproteobacteria bacterium
CGCCCTCATCTGCCTCGGCATCATCGGTCGCGGCTTGGCCGGGATGGGTTCGGTAAGCGCCCGATATGGCCCCTGACTTTTCAAGCGCCTCAGCCACTTCCGGCGGCATATAGGTTTCATCATGCTTGGCCAGCACCGTATCGGCAATAAACCGCCCCGACGCATCAAACCGCCCTTCAGCGACCACGCCCTGCCCTTCGCGGAATAAATCGGGCAACATGCCCTCATAGCTCACATCAATGTGATGGGCCAAATCCGTCACCTCAAAATCGGCGCGCAAACCATCGCGCGTGACAGAACCTTCGCGCACCAAACCGCCAATCCGCAAGGCTTCGCCAATCGCCGCCGGTTTGGCCGCAATTTCACTGGGCGAGCGAAAGAAAACGATATTGTCTTCCAGCGCGGTGAGCGCAATGCCCGCCGCCAAGGCCAAAAACGCCAAGCCGCCGCCAATCGCTGCCAATCTGATTTGTTTCGGTGTCATGCCTTAAACTTCATGCCTTAAACTTCATGCCCTTAAGTCCATAGCGCGCACTATACGCAAAGCCCCGCCATGATGACCATGCCTTTTGGCGCGGCATTTTAGGCGCGTGTCATTTGGCCAAACGCTTATCAAGCATAAGCGCCAACGGCATATTATCGGGCAATCCGACGAGCATTTGCCGCCATAGAATTTTTGCTTTGGCCGTCTCGCCCAATTGGTCATGCGCCTCAGCCCGCCAAAAACGCGCCGCAAAGTTTTCCGGCTCACGCGCCAAAGCCGCATCCAGCAAACCGACCGCAGCCGCGCTGACAATGCCGCCATCTTGTTCAATCAAGGCCTGCGCCAGCCCGACCATGGCCTCGCCATTATCGCGCTCAATATCCAAAACACGCTGCCACGCATCCGCCGCTTTGGCGTAATCCTCAATCGTCATCCGCAGCCGCGCCATCAGCAACCAGCCCGTCGCATCATCCGGTGCGGCGCGCAAACGCTGTTCCAGCTTCGCCATCACCGCGCCCGGCGGCAGTTCTTCCAGCGAACCAGAAAGACGCGGCGCGAGCGGCGCATCGGGCGATTGCGGATTGCCAAGGCTCAGATAAATGCCCAGCGATACAAGCGGCACGGCAGCCAGCAGCGTCAACGCCGTGCGCTTTTGCGGCGAGGCGTGAAGCGGCGCACTGAGTGCATAGCCGATAGCGCAGGCCAATAACCCGCACAGGCTCCAAAATATGGCTGTCGAAACCAGCGCTTAAAAGCCCAGATAAGTGGCGACTTCGCCCATTGGCGCGCGCGGGCTTTCCAAGCCGTTCACCGGTGCGTCAGGGTCGGCATAGCCGAGCGCCAGCCCACAAAATAGGGTGTGCGTATCGGGAATGTTTAAATATGCCTTCACGGTCGGCGCCCAAATGGCCCAAGCCTCTTGCGGGCATGTATGCAAGCCGCGCTCACGCGCCAATAGCATCATAGTCTGAATGAGCATGCCCATATCCGACCATTGGCCTTCTTGCATTTGTTTATCGAGGGAAAAGAACATGCCGACGGGGGCATTGAAGAAGGTGAAATTACTGGCCAACCAAGCCAGACGCGCCGCTTTGTCTTCGCGCGCGACACCCATAATCTCATACATGCGCTCGCCAATCTCAAACCGGCGGCCATTATAAGGGTCTGTTAATTCAGGCGGATAAATATGGTATTCCGACCCCTCGCCCATTGGCTTTTCTTGGCCTTTTTCAGCCACCAGATTGACCAGCTTATCGCGCGGTGCGCCTTGCAGAATATGCACATTCCACGGCTGCAAATTGCCGCCCGATGGCGCGCGCATGGCAGTTTCCACGATATATTTAACATCATCCTCGGCCACCGGCTTATCGAGAAAAGCGCGGCATGAAAAACGCGACTGAATGGCGTCGCTGACGGAGGGGGCAGTATCGGTAAGTCTACTCATTTCGGTCTCCCATTTGACGGCAGGATAACCGCCGCCGAAACAGAAGACCAGAGCTATTAAGACAAAAGGGTCGGCAAAGGCAGGCGAATAAAATGAATGGCCACCGACACGCGCCCGCCGGTGAAATGACCATGACCTGGCGTCAGGGCAATGGTCTCGCCGGTCAAATAAACGGCGGGCGGGTCAGCCGGGCCGATAATCTGCGCGCCCTTAGCGGTTTAAAACATCAAAGGCACGCGTCAACATGGTGACGATACGAGCGCGGCGTTCCAGCGCTTCCGATGTCGCCTCGCCATCATCCGGCAAGGCCGCCTGCATGGCTTCCATATCTGCCAATGGGCTTTGCTGCACGTTGTGCAAACGGCTTTCGTTTTCATCTGATTATCAGTGAGCCTTGCGGCAGACGCTTTTCCTTACTGTGCCTGAAGCCAACCAAAGCAGCGACACGCTTGTCAATATGTTTTTTCTATTTTTTTCAATATTTTCAATGTTTTACTCAACTTTTGCGTGTATAAATACGCAGATTTTTAAGTAATTCAACAGCTTAGAATGCGCCCGGGCAGGTATCTTTTTTCGGCCTTAACTGTCCCTTAAGTGTCTAATGGCCAGTCGACCACGCGGTCTTCCGCATCACCCTCAAACATGATTTCCGGCGTCACCCGCCCTTTCACCGACATGCCCGCCGCGACAACACTATCGGGCGTGCCCGATACCAGCGGATGCCAATCCGGCAAATCTTGCCCCTCATGCAGCAAGCGATAGGCGCAGCTGGGCGGCATGAAATCAATTTTATCGAGATTGTCTTTCGTCAGTTTGACACAATCGGGCACCAGCTTGGTGCGCTCGGTATAATGCGTGCAGCGACAGCTCTCGCCATCAAGCAGATTGCAAACAATATCGGTGAAGACAATTTCATCCGTGTCTTCATCTTGCAATTTAACCAGACAGCATTTGGCGCAGCCATCGCACAGCGCTTCCCATTGCGCGTCGTCCATCTCGGCCAATGGCACGGTTTGCCAAAACGGTTTTTGTGTCACTTGCCTCTCCCTTTGTCCGCGTCGCTCAAGTTGACGCGCCCCATACTGTCTGCCAGTTTGTCATAGATGAGACGAGGAATACAGTCACGCATGGCAATTATAGCGCGCGCCCGAACATGGTTATTGGCCATGCTGCTTCTGCCCGTTCACGCGCAGGCGCTGGAGCCGGTGGTGTTCGCAACCGATTGGAAAGCGCAAGCTGAGCAAGGCGGGTTTTATCAGGCCAAAGCTCTCGGGCTTTATGAGAAGGCCGGATTGGATGTCACTCTGCGCGGCGGCGGGCCGGGGGTTAATATCCCGCAACTTTTGGGCGCGGGCGCGATTGATTTCGGCATGGGCTCCAACAGTTTCATTCCGCTGAATATGGTACGCGCCGGTGTGCCCGCCAAAGCGGTGATGGCGGCGTTTCAAAAAGACCCGCAAGTGCTCATCACCCATCCGCGTGACGATATTACGACGCTGGCCGATATTAAGGGCCGACCGGTGATGATTGCCGACGCGTCGGTGAATGCGTTTTGGGTTTGGCTGCGCGCGAAATATGATTTTTCCGACCGCCAAATCCGCAAATACACATTTAATTTGGCGCCGTTTTTGGTCAATAGGGACGCCATTCAGCAAGGCTATGTCACCTCCGAGCCTTACACGATTGCCACGCAAGGCGGGATTGAACCGCAAATATTCCTGCTCTCTGATTTCGGCTATCCGAGCTATGCCGCTATGGTGCTGGCGCAAAACGCCCTTATCGAGCAGCGCCCCGAATTGGTGCAGGCTTTCGTCAATGCTTCGATTGAAGGCTGGCAGAGTTATGTTTACGGCGACCCGACGCCGGGCAATCAGCTTATCCTCAAAGCCAATCCCGATATGCGGCAAGACATTATCGACCAAGCGATTGAGCAAATCCGCCAACGCGCCATGCTGGCCTCGCCCGATACGGAAAAAAACGGTCTGGGCACGATGAGCCGCGCGCGCTGGCAGTCCTTCTTCACCACCATGTCGGAGAATGGCGTGTATCCCAAAACATTGGATTGGCAAAACGCCTTCACCACAAAATTCGTCAATCCGGATAGCGCGCAATGACTGCCCTTGCCCTGAATGAGGCGGGCTTGGTTTATGATAATGGCTTTGCCGCGCTCCGCGATATTTCCGTGCAATTTGCCCGTGGCAGCTTCACCGCTTTGGTCGGCCCGTCGGGCTGTGGCAAGTCGAGCTTGCTGCGCCTTTTGGCCGGATTGGAACAACCGAGCATTGGCAGTGTCACCGGCTTGGCGCAAAGCGATATTGGTTTCGTGTTTCAAGAGCCGACCCTATTGGCCTGGCGCAGTGTTGCCGACAATATTGCCCTGCCGCTGAAAATTGAGGGCCATGCCCAAAGCGAGATTGAGGCGCGGCGCGATGAAGCCTTGCAGCTTGTCGGCCTGACCGATTTTGCCAATGCCCTGCCGCGGCAATTATCGGGCGGCATGAAAATGCGCGTCTCGCTGGCCCGCGCCTTGGCCAAGCGCCCGCCCGTCTTGCTGATGGATGAGCCATTCGCTGCGTTGGATGAACTCACCCGCTTTCGCCTTGATGATGATTTGCGCGCCATTTGGCAGCGGCAAAACTGCACCATTGTTTTTGTCACCCATAGCGTGACCGAGGCGGCCTATTTGGCCGAGCGCGCTCTGGTGATGCAGGCGGGGGAAATAAAGAGCGAAATTGCGATTGACCAATCCGACCGCGCCGATGATTTTCGTGGCGCACCCCCCTTTATCGCGGCATGCGCTGCACTCAGCCAAGCGCTTGGCCATAAAAGAGCGGCGGCCAAATGATGCGTTATCTCGCCCCAGTTTTGGTCGGTCTTGCCCTTCTCGCCATTTGGGAGGTCTGGGTCAGCCTTGCTGATATTCCGGTGTTTATCCTGCCCGCGCCGTCAGCCATTGGTCTCGCGCTAGTCGAAAATTTTGCCTCTCTCATGGCCGCGCTTTGGGTCACGGTAAAAGTCACGGCGGCGGCATTTTTCTGGGCCGCGATCAGCGCCATCGGGCTGGCGATTATTTTCACCCGGGCGCGACTGATTGAAATGGCGCTTTATCCCTATGTCGTCACGCTGCAAGTCACCCCGGTTGTCGCCATTGCGCCGCTTATTCTCATTTGGGTCGGCTTTGATAATGTCTCGCACGCGCTGGTGATGATTGCTTGGATTGTCGCGTTTTTTCCAATGCTGACCAATACGGTGCAAGGTCTGCGCAGTGTTGACCCGCAATTGCATGATTTAATGCGGCTGTCGGGCGCAAATTGGTGGCAGCGTTTATGCTATTTGGAACTGCCTGCCGCCCTGCCATCAATTCTGACAGGTGCCAAAATATCCGGCGGCTTGGCGCTTATTGGCGCCGTGGTGGCCGAATTTGTTGCCGGTTCCGGAGCCAGCACCGGCCTCGCTTGGCGCATTATTGAAGCCGGTAATCGGCTGGAAATCGCCACCATGTTTGCAAGCCTCGCGCTGCTGTCCGCGCTCGGCATTGTGCTGTTTTATCTGCTGAGCTTTTGCGAATGGCTGCTGCTGCACCGTTGGCACGAAAGCTTCCGACGCGGGTAAGCGGCACAAATTATCCGTGCATTGTTGGGCGCGGGCGTCCTTCAACCCCTCGCGCCACATCATCACCGGCACGGGCAGAAACAGCGCAAAACTGAGTAATATTAACATCCATAACTGCATTGGTTTTCTCCATGCGGTCAATTTCGGACAAGCCGGAAAACAGAAAGCTAATGCGGCTATTAAACATTTATTTTTGTAGTTAATTATATTTCACATCAAGTTGACGTGTTTATCGAAATTCGCCATATTCGGCGCGTCTTAAACCCGCGTCTTGCATCAAGGAGTCGCCATGGCACAACATGCTGCAAAGGGAGCCCGTTTTCAGGCTGTCACCGCCAATCGCCTCAGCGATGGTGAGGTGGTTTATTGGGCCGCCGATAATCGCTGGGTTGAGGGTTTTGCCGATGCCGAGATTGCCGATGGTGCCGATGCGGCAGACGCGCTTTTGGCGCGTGCCATCCCGGCCGATTTTGAGGCGCATGTGCTGGAACCTTATCTTTTTGAAGTGCTGGAAGACGGCGCTTTTTACAAACCGGCCAGTGTGCGCGAAACCATTCGCGCCGCCGGGCCGACCGTGCGTCTCGACCTCGGCAAACAAGCGGGAGCTTAGCCCATGTATCGCTATGATGAATTTGACCATAAGCTTGTCGCCGACCGCGTTAATCAGTTTCGCGGCCAAGTGGAGCGCCGCGTTTCGGGTGCATTGACCGAAGACCAGTTCAAGCCGCTGCGCCTGATGAACGGCGTTTACCTGCAATTACACGCCTATATGCTGCGCGTCGCCATTCCTTACGGCACATTGTGCAGCGCGCAAATGCGTATGCTGGCACATATTGCGCGCAAATATGACCGCGGCTATGGCCATTTTACGACGCGCCAAAACATTCAATATAACTGGCCGGCCTTGGATAAAATCCCCGACCTGCTGGATGAATTGGCGGGCGTGGAAATGCACGCCATTCAGACCTCGGGCAATTGCATTCGCAATGTCACCTCCGACCAATATGCCGGTGCGATTGAGGGCGAGGTGGAAGACCCGCGCATTATTTCTGAAATTATTCGCCAATGGTCGACCTTCCACCCCGAATTTACCTATTTGCCGCGCAAGTTTAAAATCGCCGTGACCGGCCATGTGAATGACCGCGCCGCCATTAAGCTGCATGATATCGGCCTTGTGGTGAAACGAAATAATGACGGCGATATTGGCTATGAAGTGCATGTTGGCGGCGGACAGGGCCGCACACCTTTCGTCGCCAAAAAAATGACTGACTTTGTGCCAAAGGCAAAATTGCTGGCCTATTTGGAGGCCGTCATGCGCGTCTATAATATGCTGGGGCGGCGCGATAATAGCTATAAGGCGCGGATTAAAATTCTGGTGCATGAAACCGGACAGGAAGAAATGCAACGTCTTATTGAGGCCGAATTTTCCAAGATTGACGCGTCGCAAATGCTGACCGTGCCGCAAGAAGAGATTGACCGCATCAGCGCCTATTTTGCGCCGCCTGCCTTTCAAACTCTGGCGGCCAAGAGCGATGGCTTCACCCAAGCGCAAAGCCAAGATGCCGATTTTGCCCGCTTTGTGCGCGCCAATGTGGTGGCGCATAAGCAGGCGGGCTATGCGATTGTCAATATTTCGCTGAAGCCCATTGGCGGCGTGCCCGGCGATGCGACCGATGCGCAAATGGATGTCATTGCCGATTTGGCCGAAAAATACAGCCTCGACGAAGTGCGCGTCACGCATGAGCAAAATCTCGTTTTGCCGCATGTCAAACTCGATGAGCTAAAAACCGTTTATGACGCGCTCGCCGCGCATGATTTGGCGACCGCCAATCTCGGGCTTATCTCCGACCAGATTGCCTGCCCGGGCCTCGATTACTGCAATCTCGCCAATGCCCGCTCCATTCCGCTGGCGCAAGAAATCTCGGAACGTTTTGCCGACCTTGACCGGCAATATGATATTGGCGAATTAAAAATTAAAATCTCCGGCTGCATTAATGCTTGCGGTCACCACCATGTCGGCCATATCGGCATTTTGGGCGTCGATAAAAAAGGCACGGAGTTTTATCAAATCTCGCTGGGCGGGGCGGCAGATGAGAACGCCGCCATCGGTCAAATCACCGGACGCGCCTTCACCGAGGAAGATATTGTGGACGCGATTGAAACCGTCGTCACCACCTATACGGATTTGCGGGCCGATGGCGAACGCTTCATCGACACTTATAACCGCCTCGGCATGGCCCCGTTTAAGGAGCGTCTTTATGACTGATTATCACCTTGTCATTGACGGCGCGACGGCGACGGAAAGCTGGCATTATCTCGATGATGACGCGCCGCTCACCGATGCGCCGAGCATTATCACATTGGCGCGCCTGCAAGCTGAAGCCGACACTCTGAAAAGCCGCAGCGCGCCTTTGGGCGTCATATTACACGCCGATGGGTTGGGCAAAACCGATCATGGCGAAGATGTGCGCGCGCTTGCGCCCTATCTCGATAGGCTGGCTTTGGTGGCGCTTCATTTTCCGATTTATCGCAATGGGCGCGGCTATTCCGCCGCCCGTGTGTTGCGCCAAGAATTTGGTTTCACTGGCGAATTGCGCGCCACCGGAGATGTGCTTTACGACCAATGGGCGATGATGAACCGATGCGGCATTAACGCCTTTGAGCTGGCCAAAGACATCAGCCTCGACACTTTCAAAACCGCTTTGGGGGAATTATCCGGCGCCTATCAACCCGCCGCCGACCAAAATCAGGGCGGTAAAAAGGGTTGGCGGCGCAGCCGCCTTTAGCCTGCCTTCCGCCAGCGCCGCCACCCAATGCTTTGAAAGTCGGCAAGCTTTGGGCGCGCAGCGAGAAGTAATCAGTCCCCGCCCTTTTCGACATAAATTGAGCGGCTGGGGAAGGCGAAAACGGCACCGGCCTCTTCGACAATTTGTTTAATCGCCAGCGCCAAATCCTCTTTGGCCGACAGCCAATCATACCATTTGGTGGTTTCGGTGAAGCAGTAAATCAGCATGTCGATAGAGCTGTCATTAAAGCCCTCAATATGGACGATATTCGGCACTTCATGGATTTCCGTCACAAAGCGCGGGTCGGTGTCGAGCCAAGCCAATATCCCCGCCCGGATGGTTTTTAATTGGTCCGATGTGGTGCGATATTCCAGCCCGATAATCCATTTAATGCGCCGCCGCGTCATGTTTGAATAATTCACCAGCGCGTGGTCGGAGAACATATTATTCGGCACCACAACCGGCACTTCATCAAACCGGCGCACGCGGGTGGAGCGGAAACCGATTTGCTCAATATTGCCCTCAACGACGCCCTCAACCTCAATCCAATCGCCCAGCGCGAAACGCCGCTCGATTAAAATCGACACGCCGCCCAACAGGTTTTTGAACAAGTCTTGCGCGCCCAAAGCCACGGCCACGCCAAACAGCCCAAAGCCGGCAATAATCGGCGCGATTTGAATGCCCCAAATTTGCAATATGGTCGCCACGCCGGTCAGCACAATGCCCCAGCGCAACAGCGTCAGCAGCCAGCCGACAATTTCCGGCGACAGCATATCCTCAAAGCGGCGCAGGGCCATGCTGGCCGGTGTGCTGGCGGCATAAAATGACCAGAAAATGCCAATCGCAATCAACGAGCGCATCACCTTATCGGCCAGTTCGGCAGGCAGGCCGGATAGCGGCAAAACTTCCAGCGCGAAAAATACGCCCAATATCAGGAAGAAGAATTTAACCGGACGCTCCAGCGCCTCGCGCAGCAAATCATCAAGGTCGGTTTTGGTGCGCTTGGTCAGCCGCTCCAGCCCGCCCAGCGCAAAACGCG
>JAQWZC010000011.1 GCA_029253645.1 Alphaproteobacteria bacterium
CATTAATGAGTTTTTTCGCCCTGGCCTTAATAGCTTGGTTGACGCTGCGATGCGTGTCGAGTTCCAAATCCATCGCCGCGTCAGCTTTTCCGGTGCGCGCCGTTTCCCGCGCTAAGCCGGTTTTTGCGCTTTGCAGGTCTTGGCGTTTGCGGGTAAGGGCGGCTTGGCGTTCTAAATCGTCCAGCGTGTCTTGGTCAGAAGCCTGAATCATCGCCAAGCCTTGCAGCTTGCTGGCCGTGCCGACCACCATTTCTTGCGCTTTGACGCAATCATGATTGGATTGCACCCGCGTTTCTTTGGCTTCCGTCACCGTCACCAAAGCGGGGCCGGGGGCGTATTCGCATGGGCTGCCGACCTGCGCCGATTGCAAGATGCGCTCGCCTTCTTGGTAAATAATCTGGACACCATCTACCAGATTGGTTTTATTTGCGCCGAGGCGACCGGCATCGGCTCCCACTGCGCCGCCGATAATGGCGCTTTGCCCGCCGCGACTATTGCCCTCGCCAATGGCCGCGCCGACAACGGCACCGAGCAAGAAGCCGACACCTTCGGCGCTTATTATCAAATTCTGCCAAAGGTCGCAGAGTCCGCGCAATTTGACCCGCAAATGATTTCGGCGGTTTGGTATCCGCTCGTGCTGCTTGGCAGTTGGGCTGAGATGATATTGCCGCTATTGATTTTGCTAGGCCTGTTCACCCGCGGCGCGGCTTTGGGCATGATTGGCTTTATCATCGTGCAATCGCTGACCTATATTTTCGGCCACGGAGCTGATGCGACTACGATTGGCGGCTGGTTTGACCGCGCCTCCGACGCGCTTATTCTTGACCAGCGCCTGTTATGGGTGTTTTTGCTGCTGGTTTTGGTGGTGCAGGGCGGTGGCCGCTATGCGCTCGACCATTGGCTGAGTATTGATAAATCCACTGAATAGCAAAACCGACCTTGCATAATTGCAAATTTGCGTATTTGCAGATAACATCTTGCGATTATGAAGGGTCTTGATTGGGATGATTTGCGATTTTTTCTCGCCGTTGCCGCGACGGGCAGTCTGTCTGCGGCTGCGCGCGAGTTGAATGTCAACACCACCACTGTTTTGCGCCGCATTGGCAATCTCGAGGACGCGCTGGATGCGCGGCTGTTTGAGCGGCTGAGGAGCGGTTATGCGCTGACCCAAGACGGCACAAGATTGCTGCAATCGCTGGAACCGGTCGATAATAGCCTGTCTTCCTTGCAGCGTGATTTTCAAGCCGGTTCGGGCGATGTGCGCGGCCTTGTGCGGCTTTCAGCATGCGAAGTCGTGGCGGGCGGCTTATTGGGGCCGGTATTGTCGCTATTTCAGGAACAAACCCCTGATATTGTCCTCGATATTATTGCCGATCCCAGTATTTCCGGCCCGGGTGCCGCGCCGCGTGTGATGAACGCGCTGCGCGATGTTGATATTGCGCTGCGGCTGGCGCGCCCGACACAGGGCGATATGTTGGTGCGGAAGCTGACCGATGTAGCTTACGGGCTTTATGCGCCGACGCCTTATGCCGAAAAACTGGGCGATTTGCCTGCGCGCAATGATCTGACGGATATTAGAATTATCGGGTTTTCTGAAGAAGAACGGCCTTTAGGGCCGGTTTGGTGGCTGTCACGGGCCGAAAAGGCCGGGCATGTGGTGATGCGCTCATCAAGTGCCGCCACCCGTTTGGCGGCCTGCCAAAATGGCGCGGCAGTCACCGCTTTGCCCTGTTTTCAAGCCGATAATATAGACGGGCTGACGCGTTTGGCCGGGCCTGATTTGGTCGGCAGTTTGGAGCTTTGGCTGTTGACCCGCACCGATATGGCCAAGCTGGGCCATGTCCGCGCCGTGATGGATTTTGTCGTCAATGCGATTGCCGGGCAATCGGCGCGCTTGGGCGGGTTGTAGGCCTTTCATTTTGACAGTGACGGCATCATTGATTTAGTCGCTGAAAATGCTTGCCATGCTTGTTTTCCTTGCTTAAACAGGTATATGAGCTTAGCTCATGGGTGAGTGTTAAAAGAAAGATCGGTAGATGTTGAACCGCGCAAAAATTTTGAGGAATCTTGATGGTGCCGATTTCGGCAGCTCGATTTCGCATGCGCCGACAGATGCTACGACACTAACCATCCTCCTCCTTACCTGCCCCTGAGATCGGACAGTCGATGAGCGACGCGTTTTCAGGGGGTTTATCAGAACTAGGACAAACGGCCTATTGGCCTCAGGAAGGATGAAATCATGACGGATTCAATGAAACATAGCGGCGCAGAAGCAGACCGCGTTTATATTTTCGACACCACTTTGCGCGATGGCGAACAGTCACCCGGCGCGTCCATGACGCTGGAAGAAAAACTGCAAATCGCGGAATTGCTGGATTCAATGGGCGTCGATGTTATCGAAGCGGGTTTCCCGATTGCCTCTAATGGCGATTTTGAAAGCGTTTCGGAAGTCGCCAAGCTGATGAAAAAAGCGCAAGTATGTGGGCTGGCCCGCGCCGGTGCGAAAGATATTGACCGCGCCGCCGATGCCGTAAAACACGCCAAAAACCCGCGCATCCATACATTTATCTCCACCAGCCCGCTGCATATGAAGCACAAGCTGCAAATGGAGCCGGATGAGGTGATGGAGGCTATTGCGTTTTCGGTCAGCCATGCGCGCAATCATGTCGATAATGTTGAATGGTCACCCGAGGATGCCACGCGCACCGACCGTGACTTTTTATGCGCCACCGTAGAGACCGCGATTAAAGCCGGTGCGACGACGATTAATATCCCCGACACGGTCGGCTATACCGTGCCGCAGGAGTTTTTCGACATCATCACCATGCTGCGCGAGCGAGTGCCGAATATCGATAAGGCGATTAT
>JAQWZC010000017.1 GCA_029253645.1 Alphaproteobacteria bacterium
GAATTTTATGACTGTTCGCACACGTTTTGCTCCCAGCCCGACCGGCTCGCTGCATGTCGGCAATGCCCGCGCTGCCCTGTTTTGCTATTTATTCGCTAAAGGGCAGGGGGGCGATTTCATTCTGCGTATGGATGATACGGATGAAGCGCGCTCGACCGAAGCTTTTGCCGAGGCCATTAAAACCGATTTGGCATGGCTGGGTTTGGGCTTTGACGAGACTTTTAAGCAGTCTGAGCGGTTTGATAAATATGAAGCGGCCTTTGCCGATTTGCAGGCGCGCGGGCTGGTTTATGCCTGTTATGAAACGCCCGATGAGTTGGACCGCAAACGCAAGCGACAACTGGCGCGGGGCATGCCGCCGGTTTATGACCGCGCCGCGCTGGCATTAAACGAAGAGCAAATCGCGGCTTTTGCCGAAGAAGGTCGCACACCGCATTATCGCTTCAAATTGTCGGGCAATGCGATTATCTGGGACGATATGGTGCGCGGCAGTCAGAAGATTGAAACCGCCAGCCTGTCAGACCCGGTCATTCGCCGCGCCGATGGCACATGGCTATATACGCTGCCCAGCGTGGTTGATGATATTGATGCCAATATCACCCATGTCATTCGTGGCGAAGACCATGTCACCAATTCGGGCGCGCAAATTGAAATCATTGAGGCACTGGGCGGCAAAGCGCCGGTATTCGGGCATTTCTCGCTCATGCTGGCGAGCGATGGCGGCGCATTGTCAAAACGGCTTGGTTCATTATCGCTGGGCGAATTGTGCGATAGCGGCATTGAGGCGATGAGCCTGAACAGTCTGATTGCGCGGCTGGGCACGGCAGATCCGGTTGAGCCGGTGCAAGATATGGCGACGCTGATTTACAGCTTTGATATGGCGCGGCTGGGACGCGCTCCTGCGCGTTTTGATGCGGATGATGTGACGCGTCTCAATGCGCGCATTTTGCACGATATGCCTTATGAGGCGGCGGCTGACCGTCTGGCTGAGATGGGCGCACCGCAAGGCGCGGCATTTTGGGATAGCGTGAAGGGCAATCTGACGCTGTTTAAAGACATTGCCGATATTCTGCATCTCATTAAAGGGCCGGTGACGCCGGTGATTGAGGCCGATAATGTCGATTATGTATCGGCTGCGCTGGCCGCCTTGCCGCAGGGCGAATTGACACTCGAAAGCTGGTCGGAATGGACGCAAAGCCTGAAGCAAAGCACAGGCCGCAAAGGCCGCGCGCTGTTCATGCCCTTGCGCCAAGCATTGACCGGACAGGCACATGGGCCAGAAATGCAGCATTTACTGCCACTTATCGGCTATGATAAAGCTGTCGCCCGTTTACAGGGCAAAACCGAAGGATAAGCCGTCATGGCACGCGAACGCCTTTATATTTTTGACACCACCATGCGCGACGGCCAGCAAACGGCCGGCGTGGATTTTGCCGTGGCCGATAAAATGAGGCTGGCGGCGGCGCTTGATGCGCTGGGCGTGGATTATGTCGAGGGCGGCTATCCGGGCGCCAATCCGACCGATACGCAGTTTTTCCAAGAATTGGGCGGGCTTGATACCGCCAAGCTGACCGCCTTTGGCATGACCAAACGCGCCGGTCGCAGTGTGGAAAACGACCCGGGCTTTATGGAAATTCTCGATGCCCCCTCTGCCGCGACCTGCCTTGTCGCCAAAAGCTGGGACTATCATGTCGATGTCGCCTTGGGCATTTCAAATGACGAAAACATTGCCTGCATCAGCGATAGCGTGGCCGCGATCACGGCGCGTGGCAAAGAGGCGATGATTGATTGCGAGCATTTTTTCGATGGCTATAAAGCCAATCGCGATTATGCGCTGTCCTGCGCCGAAGCGGCCATTGAGGCCGGCGCGCGCTGGGTGGTTTTATGCGACACAAATGGCGGCACCATGCCCGATGAGGTGTTTGATATTGTCAGCGATGTGACCAAGCATATTCCGGGCGCGCATCTTGGTATTCATACGCATAATGATACGGAAAACGCCGTGGCCAATTCGCTGGCGGCGATTAATGCCGGTGTGCGACAAGTGCAGGGCACGATTAACGGGCTGGGCGAGCGTTGCGGCAATGCCAATCTCGTCTCGCTGATACCGACTTTGCTGTTAAAGCCCGGCTATGCCGAGCGTTTTGAAACCGGCATTGATGTGGCCAAGCTGCCGCAAGTGAAAAATGTCTCGCTGCTGCTTGATGATATTCTCAACCGTACGCCGAACCGCCATGCGCCCTATGTCGGCGCGTCGGCTTTCGCGCATAAGGGCGGTATTCATGTGTCGGCGGTGATGAAAGACCCGTCCACTTATGAGCATGTCAAACCTGAAAGCGTCGGCAATAGCCGCACGATTTTAGTGTCCGACCAAGCCGGTAAAAGCAATGTGCTGGACCGTCTGGCCACCGCCAAGATTGAGGTGGACGCCAAAGACCCCGCTATTGACCGCATTTTGCGTGAGGTCAAGGACAAGGAATTGGACGGCTATAGCTATGATGGCGTTGGCGCATCCTTCGAATTGCTGGCCTTGCGCCAGCTTGACCGGTTGGCGGATTATTTTGATGTGACCGGCTATACGGTTAATATCTCTAATGATGGCAAGGGGCGCACATTATCTGAAGCGGCTGTGTCGCTAGTGATTGACGGCGAGACGGTTGAGGGCAAGGGCACGGGTAACGGCCCGATTAACGCGCTGGATATGGCGTTGCGCGGCGATTTGAAACGCTATGCCACCGCCATTGATACCATGAAGCTGGTTGATTTTAAGGTACGGATTTTAAACACCGGCACGGAAGCCGTGACGCGTGTCACCATTGAAAGCGTTGATGAGAGCGGCGATAGCTGGCGCACCATTGGCGTGAACCCAAATATCGTCGTCGCTTCTTTTGAAGCATTGAAGGATGCGGTGGTGTATAAGCTTTTCAAAGACGGTGTCTCGGCAGTGCCGGAAACCGCATCATAGGAGACAAATAATGCGTGCATTGAAATCAGTGCTGTTCCCCATCCACCCCGAAGGCTATCGCTTTATCGGCATTTTCGCGTTTTTGACGCTGCTCCTGTTCTTTGTGTCAGACTTTCTCGGCTGGGCAGGTGTGATTTTAACGCTCTGGTGCGCTTGGTTCTTCCGCGATCCGGCACGGGTCACGCCGCAACGCAAAGGTCTGGTCATTTCGCCCGCCGATGGTGTGGTGAATATGATTGCCGAAGCCGTGCCGCCGCCCGAATTGGGGCTGGGCGATGAGGCATTGCCGCGCATCTCGGTTTTCATGAATGTGTTTAACTGCCACGTCAATCGTATGCCGGTGGGTGGCAAGGTGATTAAATCGCTTTATCGCACGGGCCAGTTTTTAAGCGCTGACCTCGACAAGGCCAGCGACGCCAATGAACGGCAATCGCTGCTGGTGGAGACCGATGGCGGCAAGCAAATCGTGGTGGTGCAAATCGCCGGTTTGGTGGCGCGGCGTATTTTATGCTTCGCGCATGAGGAGCAAGAATTTCATGCCGGTGAGCGTTTCGGCCTTATTCGTTTCGGCAGCCGATGCGATGTTTATCTACCCAAAGATGGTGTGCCGCGTGTCGCGGTCGGCCAGTCGGCCATTGCCGGTGAAACCGTGCTGGCTGATTTGAAATCCAAAGAGAAAGAGCGCGAGTCGCTGACCGGCTAACATGGCAGAAAGCAAAGACAAAAAGGCGACCCGTCGCCAACGCGTGACCGAAAGCCTGAAAAGCCGCCAGTTTCCCATTCGGCGTATTATCCCGAATATGGTGACGCTGCTGGCCTTGTGCCTCGGCCTTACGGCGGTGCGCCAAGGGCTTGAAGGCCGCTTTGAGCTGGCGGTGATGTGCATTGTCATTGCCGGTTTCCTCGATGCTTTTGATGGCCGCTTGGCGCGTATCTTGAAAGCCGAAAGCCCACTCGGCGCGCAATTGGATTCGCTGACGGATTTTGTTAATTTCGGCATTGCGCCGGTGTTGGTGGTTTATTTATGGGCGTTGCAATCAACCGGCCGCATTGGCTGGGCGGTTATTCTGGTTTATTCAGTGTGCTGCGCGCTGCGTTTGGCGCGCTTTAATGTTGATATGGAAGAAGCCGACCGTCCGGCATGGAAAACCAAGTTTTTTATCGGTGTGCCATCGCCGTCCGCCGGTGGGCTGGTCATGCTGCCGATATATTTGCAGGTCGCCGGTATCATTAATTTGGCTGACTATCCGATGGTTATTCTGGCCAATACGATTATCGTCGGCTTGCTGATGGTCTCTACCTTCCCGACTTTCTCGGGCAAAGGGCTGACGCATATTCGCCGCGATTTGGTGTTGCCGCTCATGTTGTTTATCGGCTTTACGGCGGTGATGTTATTCACCTTCCCGTGGTTGACCCTAACCGCTATGAGCGCCGCCTATTATTCGTTTCTGCCGATAAGCGCTTATACATACTGGCGTCTCAAACAGGCTTAACCTGCTCTTTATTCAGCAGGAGTGTCGCCGCCACCCATAGCTTGGCGAATATCCGGCGCGCGCCGCAGACCTGAAAAACGCTCGCGCAAATAATCAGGCAAATGCAGCATGACCGGCACAAGAATAAGGGTCAGCAGGGTTGAAAAGCCGAGGCCAAAGATAATGGCGGTGGAAAGTTGCACCCACCAAGCGGCGGTCGGCTCGCCAAATTGCACCGAGCGGTCAACCACATTAATCGACGCCTGAATGGCCATTGGGAACAGCCCAATCATGGTGGTGACGGTGGTCAACAAAATTGGGCGCAGACGCTGCCCCGCGGTTTTTAAAATCACATCTACTTTATCCATGCCGCTCGCCAAAAGGCGCTGATAGGTATCAATCAGCACGATGGAATTATTGACCACAATACCGGCCAGCGCGACCACGCCCGTGCCGGTCATAATGACCGAGAAAACCTGTCCGGTCAGCACCATGCCGAGCAATACGCCAATGGTGGACAGCACAACGGTGGAAAGCGTCAGCAACGTGCAATAGAGGCTGTTAAACTGCATGAGCAGAATAATGAACATCAGCAGTAGTGAAGCAATCATGGCGCGCCCCAAAAAGGCGGTCGCCGCTTCGGCTTCTTCATTGGCACCGCGCAAACGCCAGCTGACATCGGCGGGCACAAAATCTTGCATGCCCATCCATTGCAGAAAATCATTCTCCAAATCGGTCGCCAGATATTCCTCTCCGGTCGCCGGATTAATGCCCATTGCAGCTTGCAGTTGAATGACGCGCCTGCCATCAACACGGCTAATGGCGTCGCGCTTCTCAGCCGGTTTGCGTTCGACAAAATTGGTAATCGGAACATTACCCGCAGGCGTCAGGACGCGCAGTTGGTCGAGCCGGTCGAAAGAGCGCGCATCATAAGGATAGCGGGCGCGTATCTCGATTTCCTCATCGCTATCATCGGGGCGATAATGGCCGACGAGAATACCGTTTGTGACAAGCTGAATGACATTGCCGACGGTTGAAATATCGGCCTGAAAACGACCGGCGGCTTCGCGGTCAACGCTCAAATTCCATTCAATGCCGGGCAGGGGCAGCGTGTCTTCGATATCAATATAAAGGTCGCTGCGGCTTTTGAGATAGCTGGCCATCATATTGGTGACCTCGGTCAGCTTGTCCAAATCCTGGCCACTGACTTCAATTTCAATGCCTTTGCCTTGCGGTGGGCCTTGCTCGCGTTCTCTGATTTCCACCTCAATACCGGCAAAGCGGCGCGCGCGCTCGGTAATCTCGCGCATAATCTGCGTCGCCGGAAGGCGGGTTGAGAAATGGGTAAATTCGATACGCACCAAGCCAATTGTGTCCGCCGGAATACGGCCATCGCCCATATTCGGCGCGCCGTCACCGCCGCCAATTGACGGACCGGCCTGCGCGAAGGCCGAGTCGATGCCCGGCACATCGAGAATAATGCTCTCGACCAATTTGGTCGCTAAATCAGCTTCCTCAACCGATAGATTGCCGCGCCCTTTGATCAGCACATTGGCCTGATGCGGTTCAATCGAGCCGGAAAACTCAACGCCATTATTATATTCGCCATACAACATCACAACCGTGGTGAGAACGGCAATGGCGGTGGCGATGGAGGTGAGCGGCCAGTTCATGCACATTTTGAGGAAGCGCAAATAACGTCCGGTCATGCCTTTCATTTCGCGCACATTAATGCGGCTCTCGCCCGACAGGCTGGATAATAATTCATCGCCCTCTTGCTCGGATTTCCCGATAAGCCCGCCAATCACCGGCATGAATAACATGGCCGTGACGAGCGAGGCGCTGAGCAGAATGATCACGGTAATCGGCAGATATGACATGAATTTACCGCTCACACCGGGCCAGAACAGCATTGGGCCAAAGGCCGCCAGCGTGGTGCCGGTAGAGGATAAAATCGGCCAGAACATACGCGAGGAGGCCATCGCATAGGCCTCGCGGCGGTTCAGCCCCTCGGCCATTTTGCGGTCGGCATATTCCACCACCACAATCGCGCCATCCACCAAAATACCGACGGACAAAATAAAGCCGAACATAATCATCATGTTCAGCGTCATGCCCATCAGGTCAACAATCAGAAAGCCGACCAGAAAGCTGGTCGGAATGGAGAGACCCACCAGCAGAGCCGAGCGCAAGCCCAGCGCGGCAATCACTAAAATCATCACCAGCATAATGGCGTTGGAAATGGAGGTCTCCAATGAGCCGAGCATCTCGAAAATGAAGCTGGAAATATCGGAGGAGAAATCAACATCAATGGTTTCGGGCCAGTCGCGCGTATAGTCGAGCGACAGCGCGCGCACTTGCTGCGTGGTCTGCACAATATTGGCGCCCAGCCGCTTCACCACCTCAATGGAGATGGTCGGATTGCCGTTAAAGCGGGCATAAATATTTTGGTCTTTAAAGGTGCGGCGCACTTCGGCAATATCGCTGAGGCGCACAACGGCATCGCCGCGCGTCTTAATCGGAATTTGGCCGACATCATCTTCTTTTTCAATCAGCCCGGGCACGGTGAGCGAAAACCGCCCCTGGCCGCTATCAATACTGCCTGCGGGAATAAGCTGATTATTGCGCGCCAGCACGGAATAAAGCTCGTTTGAGGTGATGTTGTAATTTTCCATCGCCCGCGGGTCGATGATGATTTCCAGCACTTCCTCGCGCTGGCCGATGAGATTGGCTTCCAGCACATTGGGCATGCCGGCAATCTCTTCTTTCAGCATTTTGGCGCGGCGATAAAGCTCGCGCTCGCTATCTGTTGTCGTCAGATTAACCATAATGACCGGAAACAGACCGGCATTAAATTCGCGCACATCCGGCTCTTCGGCGTCATCGGGCAATTCAGGGCGCACTTGGTCCATTTTCTCGCGCACATCCAGCAGGGCTTGCTCTTTGTCAAAGCTGACATCAAATTCCAGCAGCACCGCGCCATAATTTTGCGCCGAGATGGATTGCATTTCTTTCAAGCCGGTCAGGGTGCGAAGCTCAAGCTCCATCGGTTTCACCAGCAGGCGTTCCGAATCTACCGGCGAAATGCCGGGCAGCACCACGCCGACATAAATAATCGGAATCGGAATATCGGGGTCGGCTTCGCGCGGCAGCGAGATATAGGAGCCAAGGCCGCCCAGCAGCAACGCGGCCAAAATGGTCAGCACGGCGCGGCTGCGCGTCATGGCGGAGGTGATGAAGCGATACATCATTGGGCTGTGCCTTTCGCGTCAGACAGCATTTCAAAATCCACTTCGCGGCCATCGCGGGTAAATTCGCCACCGCGCACAATCACCATTTCCGATGCGCCCAGACCGGTCACCACTGCGCCATCTTGGTCGTCTTTAATGATTTGAATGGGGCGAATGACAACGCGATTATTTTGCAGCACACGCACACCGAGGCGACCATCTCCGGCCAGCGTCAACACACTTTGCGGCACGCGGCTGGCCACCACCTCACCGGCATTAATCGTCAATTCAGCCGTCATGCCGTCGCGCAATTGCAGGTCTTTATTGGCGACCTCCAATTCAACCCGAAAGGTGCGGGTGGTCAGATTGGGGCTTTCGGCGATATAGCGCACTTTGCCTTGCGCCACTTCACCGGTGGACAGCTTGGCCTGGCCGGTTGCGCCAATGCCGATGCGGTTAATCTGATTTTCCGAAATATAGCCGACGACCAGAAGCGGGTCTTTGTCGATAATCGTGCCGCAGGGCTGGCCGGGCGACATATAATGCCCGATTTTAACCGGTTGGCGGTCGAGAATACCGTCAAATGGCGCGCGAATTTTGGTGCGCTCCAATTCCACCAGCGCGCTTTTAACGGCGGCGACAGAGGCATCGAAAGCGGCCTGTGCGGCGGCCATTTGGCTTTTTGACATATGGCCTTGTTTGACCAGTTTTTGGGCGGCATTAAACTCGATTTTGCGGGCATCGCGCTGGGCGCGGGCTTGCGCCAATTGGGCGGCGCGCGCGCCGACATCAATGCGGCAGATAATCTGTCCTTTTTGAACAAGACTGCCCTTGCTGACCGGCAATTGGTTAATCGTGCCGCCGGTTTCAGAGGCCACGGTCACCAGCTTATCGGCCTCGCTGCGCGCTTGCAGAATAATCGTATTGGGATAGGGGCGCGCCGTAATCTCTTGCACCACAACTTTAAAATTGCGCGCGCTATTGCCATCAACGCTGATGGGTTTGGCGGCTTCCACCTTATTCGAATTGAATAAAAGACCGCTGCCGAGCCAAGCAATCAGGGCCAAAAACACAAAAACCGCCGTGCCCAGAGGGCTAATCAGCCGCCTCGGCCCCCGGCTGGCTATAACCGGCTGCGTATCATGATTGTCCGGGTCAAATTCCATAAGTGCTCACATCCCCTAGCTATCTCATATATATAACGCAAAAGTGTTAAAATTCTGCCCTTCACGAACAGTTATTTTTCAATTAGTTTTAGAATTAACTCGGGTTTAACGAAAAATGACGTCTGAGTCATATTTTTTTATGGGCGAAAAGACGCATGGAGATATCAATGGAAGTAAAAAACGCTGTCATGCCAACATCGGAACAGATGAAAGGCTTTTTTGAAGGTGATCACGGCAAGTCAATTAGCATGATTAACCTTCTGAAATTCAGAGAAAAAGCCGATTATCCGGCGGATCATGAGCTGCATGGCAAGGATATGACCGGTGCCGAGGCCTATGATATTTACGGCGAAGAAGTGTCGAAACTCCTCGACGAGTTGGGCGGCGAGCTTCGATTTTCCGGAGATGTAAAACGCCTGGTGCTGGGCGAAATAGGAGAATTATGGGACAAAGTCGCCATTGCCAGCTATCCCAACCGCCAAGCCATGGTGGGCATGATGATGTCTGACGGCTATCGCGCCATTGAGGCGCATCGCAATGCAGGCCTCGCCGGACAATTAAATATCGAAACGGTTGAAACCGAGTTTTAATCAGGCGGCGGCTAAATCGCAGCAGCCATTTCTGAGGCTTGCTTAATCGCCGCCTTAGCGTCCAGTTCAGCCGCCTCATAAGCGCCGCCGACCAGTTCGACCGAGACGCCATTGGATTCCAGCGTGTCATACAGGTCGCGCAGCGGCTCTTGTCCGGCGCAAATAATCACCGTATCGACATCTAGAATATCGGGCTGACCATTTGCCGTGATGTGCAGACCGGCATCGTCAATCTTACGATAATCAATGGCGTTCATCATTTTGACGCCGCGCCGTTGCAGGGTCAGGCGATGCGTCCAGCCGGTGGTTTTGCCCAGCCCTTTGCCGACATTGGTTTCTTTGCGCTGCATCAGAAAAATCTCGCGATCGGCGCTGGCGACTTCCGGTTCGACACCGGTCACACCGCCGCGCGGATGATTGTCGAAATCGACGCCCCATTCTTTGGCAAAGACAGCTTTATCCAGCGCGCCGGACAGGCCGTCATGCGAGATGGTGTCGGCCACATCGAAGCCGATGCCGCCTGCGCCCATAATGGCGACCCGTTTGCCGACCGGCTTATTGCCTTTCAGCACGTCGACATAGCTGACCGCTTTTTCATGGTTGATGCCCTCAATATCGGGCACGCGGGGGCTGATACCGGTGGCCACAACTACATGCTCAAAATCGCTCAGCATATCGGCTTCGGCGCGGGTGTTCAGCTTCAGCTCAATGCCCAGCTTCTCAATCATTTTGCCGTAATAGCGCAGCGTCTCGTAAAACTCTTCCTTGCCCGGCACCAGCTTGGCGAGGTTGAATTGCCCGCCAATTTCATCGGCGGCATCAAACAGCGTCACCTTATGGCCGCGCTCGGCGGCCACGGTGGCATAAGCCAGACCGGCCGGACCGGCGCCAATCACCGCGATGGTCTTCGCCGCTTGCGTCGGCTCATATGTTAGCAGGGTTTCATGACAGGCGCGCGGATTGACCAGACAGCTTGTCGTCTTGCCGCCAAATGTATGGTCGAGGCAGGCCTGATTGCAGGCGATGCAGGTGTTAATCTCGTCAGCGCGGTCTTCGGCGGCTTTGGCCATAAATTGGCTGTCGGCCAGCATGGGGCGCGCCATTGACACTAAATCGGCCTCGCCATCGGCCAGCACAGTCTCGGCCACTTCCGGCGTATTAATGCGGTTTGAGGTGATGACCGGTATCGATACTTCTTGCCGCACGCGACCCGTCACCGAGGTGAAGGCTGCGCGCGGCACCATTGTGGCGATGGTCGGCACGGCGCTTTCGTGCCAGGTGAAATGGGTTGAAATCATCGACACGCCGACTTTCTCAAGTTCGCGCGCCAGTTCGGCCACTTCGTGCCAGCTCATGCCGCCTTGCAGCATATCCATCGCGGCGATGCGGAACACGATGATGAAATCATCGCCTACAGCCTCGCGGCAACGTTCTGCCACTTCGAGGGGAAAGCGCATGCGGTTTTCATAAGAGCCGCCCCATTTATCGGTGCGTTGATTGGTTTTCTTGACCAAAAACGTTGACAGCAAATAGCCTGCCGAGCCGATAATCTCGACCCCGTCATAACCGGCTTTTTTGGCCATGGCGGCGCAGTTTGCGTGGTCGGCAATTTGCTTTTCAATGCCCGCCTCATCAAGCTCAGCCGGTGCGAAAGCGCCAATGCGCGACTTTACGGGCGAGGGCGCAACCGCCAAATCATTATAGGCCAGCGGCCCCATATGCAGAATTTGCATCACGAATTTGCAATCTGGCGCGGCGTCATGCACGGCTTTCGTGACAATTGCGTGGCCTGCCACTTCCTTGTCATTTTGCAGTTTCGAGGCAGCGAATAATTCGGCGCCATCAGCGTCTTTCACCGTCATGCCGCCCTCAGGATTGGGCGCAATGCCGCCGGTGATAATCATGCCGACACCGCCCGCGGCGCGCTCGGCATAATAGGCCGCCATGCGTTCAAACCCGTCGGGCAATTCCTCAAGGCCGGTATGCATACTGCCCATAATTGAGCGGTTTTTTATCACCGTATGACCCAAATCCAGTGGCGTAAAAAGCCGCGCATATTTGGCATGACCCGGTAGGATTTTCTCAGCTGCACTCATGACATTCTCCCTGACTACTTCAAAATGTAGGGCGATGAAGGCAGGGAGGCAAGGGTATAAGGGCGCGGCAGCTTTTCTGCCCCCGCGCAGCCTGCCGAAGAGTTTGCTCATATCTCACGCCAGCGAGCACTCTTTGATTGACACTGAAGATGGCGGTATTGAGGAAACCTCTCAGGAATACACCGCCTCGGCTCGTTGACTTGCCCCAGCCCTTATTCCTGCTAATCTTTCTCAGACGTTTTTGAGGAAGCCGACTATGCCGTCACCCGCCGACCAGCCCGCCAATCAATCGGCCTATCAATCTGCCAAGCCTTCTGTGCTGGCGATGCTGGCGATGGTCGCGCTGATGTTCGGCGCGCCGTTTTTGCATTTGCAATATCTTTATCTCAGCCATCATTGGCGGCTCGCGCCTACGGGGGTTTATGGCGAGCAGGCAATGGTTGTCTCGGCGCATCGGCTGGCCAGCGAGGTGGGCCGCGATGTGCTGCGCGAAGGCGGCAATGCGTTTGACGCGGCGGTGGCGGTCAATTTCGCCCTCGCCGTGGTGTATCAGCAGGCCGGAAATATCGGCGGCGGCGGCTTTATGGTCTATCGGCTGGCCGTTGGCACCACCGGCACGCTGGATTTCAGAGAGCGTGCGCCCTTTGCCGCCACGCGCGATATGTATCTCGATCACAAGGGCGAGGTGGTTAAGGGCCTGAGCCTAAAAGGGCATTTGGCGGTTGGCGTGCCGGGCAGTGTGGCCGGCATGGCGACGCTGCACGAGCGGTTTGGCTCCAAGCCGTGGGACACGCTCATTCGCCCGTCTGTCACGCTGGCCGCCGAGGGCTTCACCCTGACCGAGAAGGCGGCGCGCGAGTTTAATCGCTTTCAATCAGATTTCGCGGCGCAAAACCGCTTCGCCCCGACGGTGCTGAAACAAGGCGGCTGGCGACAGGGCGAGCGTATAAAATTTCCCAATTTGGCGCGCACGCTTGAGACGATTTCGCAGCAGGGCCGCGCCGGATTTTACGAGGGGCGGGTGGCCGATTTGCTGGTCGATGAAATGGTCAGCGGCGGTGGGCTGATTACGCATCAAGACCTCGCCGCCTATACGCCCGTCTGGCGCGCGCCGGTGCGTTTTAATTATCGCGGGCATGAGATCATCTCCATGCCGCCGCCAAGCAGTGGCGGGGTTGCGCTGGCGCAGCTTTTCAAAGGGGCGGAGGCTTTTGACATCGCGTCGCTGGGGCATAATTCGGCGGCGCATATTCACTTGATGACCGAGTTGCAACGTCGCGTCTATGCCGACCGGGCCACCCATTTGGGCGATACGGATTTCGTCGCGGTGGATATTGCGGGCCTCACCGCGCCCGATTATGTCGCGGCGCGCAATGCCGATATTTCCCCGACGCAAAAAACCCCCAGCGAGCAAGTAAAGCCCGGCTATGTGGCGGCGATGGAAAGCGCCGAGACCACGCATTTCTCAATCGTCGATGCAGCCGGCAATGCGGTCGCCATCACCACCACGCTCAACGGCATGTATGGCGCGAAGGTGGTGGTGCGGGGCGCGGGGTTCTTCCTCAATAATGAGATGGACGACTTCGCCATTAAGCCCGGCCATGCCAATCAGTTCGGCCTGCTGGGCGACAGCAAAAACGCCATCGCGCCTGGCAAGCGCATGCTCTCTTCCATGACGCCGACCATTGTGACGAAAGACGGCAAATTGCGCGCCGTTGTCGGCACGCCGGGGGGCGCGACCATCATCACGTCGGTGTTTCAAACGCTCAGCAATATGATTGATTTCAACATGAGCGCGGCTGAGGCCGTGCATGCTCGCAAAAGCCACAGCCAATGGCAGCCCGATGTGGTGATGCTGGAAAAAGGCACGATGAGCCTCGCCAATATGCGTGGGCTAAG
>JAQWZC010000032.1 GCA_029253645.1 Alphaproteobacteria bacterium
GGTAATGCAGCGAGAAGAAGCGGTTCAGCGTCGGATTGTCGATTGAATAACCTCCCCACAGCCAAATTGCGACATTCTCACCAATCAGCGGAATGGCCCCGAACAGATTGGTGATAACCGTTGCGCCCCACAGGCTCATTTGCCCCCATGGCAGCACATAACCCATAAAGGCTGCGGCCATCATCAGCACATAAATAATCACGCCCAAAATCCACAGCACTTCACGCGGCGCTTTGTAAGAACCGTAATACAGGCCGCGGAAAATATGGATATAAACGGCGAGGAAGAACATGGACGCGCCATTGGCGTGAATATAGCGGATGAGCCAGCCATAATTCACATTACGCATAATATGTTCGACCGAGTTAAAGGCAAAATCAACATGCGGCGTGTAATGCATAGCGAGAATAATGCCGGTGATGATTTGCGTCACCAGGCAGAAGGTCAAAATACCGCCGAAAGTCCACCAATAATTGAGGTTTTTCGGGGTCGGATAATCGATAAAGCTGTCATGCGCCAAACGCAGGATAGGCAGGCGCGAGTCCATCCATTTGGTGAACCCATTGCTTGGATTATATGTGCTTTCACCGCTCATTTAGTGTCCTAACCAATTTTAATGCGGCTATCGCCGACAAATTCATATGAAGGAATTTCAAGGTTCTTAGGGGCCGGGCCTTTGCGAATACGACCTGACGTGTCGTAATGCGAGCCGTGGCACGGGCAGAACCAGCCATTAAAGTCACCGGCTTGCCCCAGCGGCACGCAGCCCAAATGGGTGCAAATGCCGACCATGACCAGCCATTCGTCTTTTTGCACGCGCTCCGCATCATTTTGCGGGTCGGGCAGTTCCGTGTCGGCGACTTGGCGCGCATCTGCAATCTCGCCCGCTGTGCGGCGGCGGATAAATACCGGCTTGCCGCGCCATGTCACGGTAATGCTCTGGCCGGTCTCAATGGCTGCCAGGTCAACCTCAATTGACGCCAAAGCCTTAACCGACGCATCAGGATTCATCTGATGTATCAGGGGCCAGGCGATATTGGCTGCGCCAATGGCGGCAAATGCACCGGTTGCCAGATATAAAAAGTCGCGACGATTTGTGTCGTCACCAGCAGAATTTTGTTCGTCCGCCATATTGTTCTCCTTCTTGCCCCCTCACGGCCTAGCCTTTATATACAAGCAGCGAGTGGTCGCAAACTATAGCCACAGCGCGTTGGGCAGAATGTGTCACCGTGACGCATGAATCAGCCGGTTTTCGACTTGCCGCACCGGCTGCAAAGCATTGAAACTATTGCTGAATTTTTAAGCATCCCAAGAGGACGCAAAGGAAGAGAAAAGCGTGGACGAAAATCTCTGGAATCACCGCAAACAAAGCGCCGCCGATTGGTTTCGGGGGCTGCGCGACGATTTATGCGCCCGCCTCGAATCGCTGGAGCCGGAAGGCGCAGTTTTTGAGCGTAAAAAATGGCAGCGCGGCGGTTCATCGGACGGCTCTTCTTCAGATGGCGGCGGCGGCGAGATGTCCATGCTGCACGGGCAGGCTTTTGAGAAGGCGGGCGTGCATATCTCGACCGTTTACGGCGAATTCTCTGAGGAGTTTAGAAAGCAAGTGGCCGGGGCGGAAGACGATCCGCGCTTTTGGGCCGGTGGCATTTCGGTGATTGCTCACCCGACCAACCCCAATGCGCCGACCGCCCATATGAACACGCGCATGGTGGTGACGACCAAGGGCTGGTTTGGCGGCGGCGGCGACCTGACGCCTATGTTGGATGCGGCGCGCACTGACAGCCATGAAGACACGGTGGATTTTCACGCAGCGTTTAAAGCGGCCTGCGACAAGCATGATGGCGGTTATTATCCGCGCTTTAAGGCCGAGTGCGATAAATATTTCTTTCTGCCACACCGCAATGAGACGCGCGGCACGGGCGGCATTTTTTACGACCATCTCGATAGCGGCGATTGGGACGCCGATTTTGCCTTTACGCAAGATGTCGGCCGCGCTTTTGTCGAGGTCTATCCTGAGATTGCGGCGCGGCGCATCGACCTGCCCTATGACGCCGCCATGCGCGACGAGCAAATGCAGCGGCGCGGGCGTTATGTCGAGTTTAATCTTCTCTATGACCGCGGCACGATGTTTGGCCTGAAAACCGGTGGCAATGTCGAGAGCATCCTCAGCTCCATGCCGCCGATTGTGAAATGGTCTTAACGCTCCAGCCCCCAAAAAAACCAGACGCCCATCTAGCTCTCTTCATTGGCCAATTCAATAATGGCCAAACCATCTAATTGAGTCTTTGCCAAATAATCCGAAAGCCAAGAACTGGTTTTCTCGACTCCTTTCTCAAAACTCTTCAATTTAGCTACCCATTCAGGGGCATCTTTTTTGGGATAAAAAAATCATCGGGCACTCGTTTGCCATCTTCTCCGAGTAAAGGCATATCGTCATAGGCATACTTCAGCTAAGCGCAAAGATTGCCGGGAAAGAAGGGATAACGAAAAGGTCGAAACGCTTTTCTCTGCCACCGTCGGTCAAATAACGTATGCCACGGAAACATTCGTTTAATATCATCAGGCTCAGGTCTGTCTTTTGGTGGAATCGCTAAAATAGCGACAATACCGGCCCCAATAAGCCGCCCGCCACGACTTCGCTGGCGTCGTCTATCAACAATAAGAGGAGGAAATCCCATGATTGGAAACAAAGCCCTAGTAGCCGTTCTTTTTTGTTTTAGCACAGCTGCCTGCGTCTCGGTTGCACCCGGCATATCTGATGTCGATAAATCGCAGCCCTCGGTCTCAATTTCAGGCTATCAAGGCA
>JAQWZC010000047.1 GCA_029253645.1 Alphaproteobacteria bacterium
ATTGGCTCGAAAAATTCCAGCGGCAGGGACTCATAATTCGGGTCAAAGCTCGACTGGTCATAAAGATGGCAGAACTGCGCGGTATATTCAAAATGCTCATGCTCGCGAAACGCATCACGCGCATCGCGATCCAAGCCAATATGATGGAAAAAATAATAGCCCTGAAACACGCCGTGATTTTGCAGCATGAAATAATTCTGCTCGGAAATAAACGGCTTCAAAATCGTCGCGCCCAATTCGGCGTGATTAAATGTGCCAAGCAAATCGCCAATATCATGCAGCAGCGCGCAAACGACATATTCCTCATCGCGGCCATCCTTATAGGCGCGGGTCGCGGTTTGCAGACTATGCTCAAAACGGTCCACGGCGAAACCGCCAAAATCACCCTTCAGCATTTTCAAATGATCCATCACCCGGTCGGGCAGGGTCTTTGAAAATTCGCCAAAAGCGGCCGAAATTTTCTGATAATCTTCCTGCGTCCCGTCCACCATGGCGTGGAAACCGGCCTGCTCATGGCCGTCTTTTGTATCGTCCAACATGCTCATCTCCCTTAAATCCCGAACATTGTGCCGCAACTGACCCGGCAAGGCAAATTTTTTTGCCCGCTCCTTAAAGCGCTTAAAAGCCTGACAGGGTTTAGCGGTCTTCCGGCGCGGGCTTATTGGGTGAAGCATAATTTTCCGGCCGCACCCCGCGCACAGTGTCAAAAAAGGCGTAAATCTCAGCCATATCGGCCTCCACATCACCGCTCGGATGCATAATGCGCCCCACACCGACGGATTTTTTATCGACATCAATCGCCGCGAGGACAATCGGCACTTTCGCCTCCACCGCCATATGATAAAAGCCGGTTTTCCAATGGGTGCGCGGGCTGCGCGTCGCCTCGGGCGTCACGACGAGATGGAAAATATCGTTTTTCTCAAACATGGCCGCCATTTTCCCGACATAATCACGCGCGGCGCGGCGGTCAATCGGGATACCTCCGCAAAAGCGCAGAAACCAGCCCAGCGGCCCGATGAATAAAGTGTGTTTAATCAAGACGCGCACATGCAGGTTGAGCGCGAAAACCAGCGGCACAAACAGGCCGAAATCCCAATTGGAGGTATGCGGCGCGGCCACCACAATACATTTCGGAATATCCTTGGGAATGGTCGGGCCGGGCCGCCAGCCGATAATCAGCAAGACCCCCCAGGCAATGAGCTTTAAAAACGGGCTTAAAATCGGCGTGTTAAAGAGTGTCATGACACGGCCTCACGCGCGACGTTTGGGTAAATCGGCAAAATCAGCCGGTCGTTTTTCAGCGCGCGCCAGCATGGCTTCCTGAATTTCTTCGGGATGTAAATTAGAGGCATTCCACATGCCAATCCAATCAAGCCCGTCTTGCGTGCTGTGATCGCGCGCATAAGTGATGGCCCGTTTGCAGCCATGTACGGCCAAGGGCGCATTGGCGGCAATCTCGCGCGCCACCGCCATCACCCCGTCCAGCATGGCTTGATGGTCGTCAAATACCCGATTGACCAAACCGATATTCAGCGCCTCGCCCGCCGGCATGCGCCGACCCGTATAAGCCAGCTCGCGCACAATGCCCTCCGGTATCAGCTTGACCATGCGCGGAAATGTGCCGACATCAGCCGTCATGCCAATTTTAGTTTCATAAATCGTGATAAAGGCATCTTGTGTCGCATAACGCATATCCGCCGCCGTCGCTAAATCAACCCCGCCGCCAATGCACCCGCCTTGAATGGCGACCAGCACCGGCAAGCGACACTGCTCCAGCACAGAAAGCGAATCTTGCATGCGCTTCACCGTATCGAGAAATTTTAGACCGCTTTGGCGCTTGGCATGCGGATTGACCGCATCCTTATCTGCGCTTGTGCCAAACATGGACACATCAATACCGCCGCAAAAATGCGGGCCGGTGGAGGAAATCACAATCACCCGGGCTTGCGCATCGGCATCAATCTCGCGCACGATTTGGGGTAATTCGGCCCAGAAAGCCGGGTTCATATTATTGCGCACCTCGGGGCGGTTCATCACAATATGGGCGATCCCATCACCAATTGATACGTCAAAACATTCATAAGCCATGGAGTCTCCTGTGGCGGGTCGGCCGCCTGATATGAGCGTGTTACAGCGTGTTAAATTAACGCCAATGCATCGAGATGCAAGGCCTGCCAGCCCGAGCGTTCTGCCATGACGGCGAACATTTCATCGCCGCGGGGCGTGCGCTCAACAATCATTGCCGATATGACAGCCATGATAAAACCGGCAAAAGAGGCGCGGCGATAATCGGCCCAAGCCGCGTCCAAATCATAAGCACCCACGCCATCGCCCAATTGGGCATGATAGGCGGCGACCAGATTTTTTTCCTGCGCAGCGCGCTCCTCGGCGTCAGCCAGGCTGGTTGAAATGCAATAGGCAATATCGCCCATGGGCGGGCCTGCCGCGGCGGTTTGCCAATCGAGCAAAATCGGGCGGCCCTCAGCGTCTGAAAACAACATATTATCCAACCGCATATCGCCATGCGTCAGCACCACCGGCCCATCGCGCGGGGTGATATAATCGGCAAAACGCGCACCCAGTTTTTCGCCCATATCGAGAATAGGCTTATCCAAACGCCCCTCATAGCGCGCGCGCCATTCCGGATATACGGCCGGCAATAAGCCGCCAATAAAAGCGCGGCGTTCTTCTTGATGGCCATAAGTCAAAAATTCATGAGCGCTCAGCCCGGCATCATTCCAGTGGCTTTTATGCAGCCGCGCCGCCTCAACCAAAACCGCCTCAAGCTGCGCCAAAGAGCAGCCATCCATTTGCGCGATTTGCATCGCCGGTGCCATATTCTCAAATAGTAAAACGCCGTCGCCGCTCTCCGCATCATAATCGGATAAAAACACATGCGGCACACGCGCCCCGCAGCTATCGCCAAAATGCGTGTAAAATTGCGTCTCGATTTCATAAAGATGCATATTGCGCGCCGTGTCGCGGCTCACCGCATCGGCAGCCGGACATTTGGCGACGAGAGAGCCGGGCAAGGTGTCGCCCTGCGCCGCGGCTTGCTCTTGCGCCGCATCATGCCAATCCAGCTGCACCCGATAGCTATCGCCGACTTGGCCGGTGCCGACCGGCACATGCTCAAAACCGCGCAAAGCGTCACCCGCACGGCCAAACAGGCCGGCCAGAAATGCCGCATCAAAATGGTCGGGATGGTCACGAAAGCTCATGTCATAATCCGGTCAACAAGGTCTTGAAATCCGCTGGGCGCATGTGGCCCGATAAAAAGCTGCTCAATGACGCCCTGACCTTTATGGGTGACGCCATCAACCGCCAGCGTCACCTCAGACAGGGTCTGCACATGCAGATTTTCCATTTTGCCGCTTTTGAGCTGCGCCTCGCCTGCGGCCAGCTCAATCTCATCAAAGCCGACCCGCAACGCGCCATGATGCATGCCATGGTTCCATTCGGGATGAATATAGCCAAGCCCTTGCATATAAAACATGCGCGCCATGGGGCTAAATTCGGCGCGCAAGCCTGCGCCCTCCAGCGTCAAACCCGATACGCGCCGCGTATCGGTTTGATAATCAGTAGTGAACTCAATCCGGCTCACCTCCAACCGACGGCCATTGGCAAAGTCATCAAACACCGCTTTGCGGTTCCAGCTATCGCCCGCGCCATCATCATTAGTGTGGCAGAAAAATGCCGCTTGGTCGAAATTACACGGCGTCCACAGCCAGTAAAATTGCTGCGGCGCGGGGGGCACCGGGGCTTGCGGGTCGCCCGCGCCGACCTGCCTGATACCCCAGCTTCTATCGCGTGTGCCACGACAACCGGCCATATCAATCTTCTTGCCGCGCAAATCTAACGTGCCGTGCCAGTCAATATTTTGCGTGGCACGGGTTAAATCCATCATTAATCTTGTGCCCTGACGACGGGTGAAACGCGGCTCCTCAATCGGCTGATGGCGCGCCGTGGCCGTTAATGTGCCGGTCAGGCCGCCCTCATTATCAGCCAGTGTGATGCGGGTTTCCTGCATGGGTTTGACAATCTCAACGCGCAGCGGACCAATGCTGAGCGCCAGCCGGTCGCCCATCATTTCTTTGGAGCAGCGCAGATTATATTGCCGCCCCTCATAGGACAGGGAAAAGCTGGCATCCATAATATTAAGCTGCGGATAGACCCCCAGCGCGGCGGCGAAAAACACCGCGCCATCGGCGCTATAACCGTTAAAGAAAAAGCGGTCATAAAAATTGCGGTCACTGCCCGCATAAGCCATTGG
>JAQWZC010000055.1 GCA_029253645.1 Alphaproteobacteria bacterium
TCTGTGGTCAATAGGCGTGTGCCAATCTCGGCCTGCCCGACCCGACCACCGGCATTCACCCGCGGGCCAAGTTGAAAACCAAGCTGATAAGTGCCCCACACGCCCTCGGCACGCGCCACTTTGCCCAAAGCCTGCACACCGAGATTACGCCCCTGCTGCATGACGCTCAGCCCTTGGCGCACAAAGGCACGATTGACGCCCTCCAATGGCACGACGTCGCACACTGTGCCGAGCGCCACCAAATCGAGTAAATGCGTTAAATCCGGTTCATCACGCCCCGCAAAGAACCCGTCCTGACGCAGGCGGCGATTAAGCCCGACCAGCAGCATGAAGGTCACGCCGACAGCCGCCAAATGGCCCAGCCCGCTATCATCATCAGCGCGGCGCGGATTGATAAGCGCAAAGCAATCGGGCAGACCGCCGCCGGTTTGATGATGGTCAGCGACAATCACCTCTTGGGCACGCGCCTTGGCACTGGCCAGCACATCATGCGCCATGGTTCCGCAATCAACGGTAATCAGCAGTTGATAGCCGTCATCATGCAGCTTTTGAAACGCCGCCTCATTCGGGCCATAACCTTCTTTCTGGCGGTCGGGAATATAAAATTGCATGTCGCGCCCGCAGGCACGCCAATAGCGAATAAGCAAAGAAGACGAGGTCGCCCCATCGACATCATAATCGCCAAAAACGGCAATCGGCTCGTCATCCTTAATGGCTTTGGCGAGGCGTTGCGTCGCTTTATCCATATCCGCCATCCGCGACGGGTCAATCAACAGATCGCGCAATTTCGGGTCGAGATAGGCTTCGGCGCGTTCGGCATCAATGCCGCGCGACGCCAACATGCGACACAATAAATCCGGCAAGCCAAGACGCTGTGACAGCGCCAGCACTTGCCGGTCATCATTTTCTTGCATAAGCCAAAACTGCCCCGCTGCCGATCGGGAAACCCCCAAAGCAGCGCGGTCAGTTTCGTCAGTCATCGAGGTGGAACTTACCTATGGTTGCGTGACGCGCTTTAATCCAACGAATCGTATGGGTCGAGGAGCGCATCAGCAGCGTATCAGTCCAGACTTCATTGCCGTTTTGCTGAATGCCCGACAGCATGGAGCCTGAGGTAACGCCGGTTACTGACAGCACAACATCGCCGCTGGCCATTTCACCCATCTCGTATTTTTTATTGAAATCTTTAATGCCCATTTTGGCGGCGCGTTGTTTTTGACCTTCATCCGTGGTCACGAGGCGTCCTTGCATTTGCCCGCCCGTGCAGCGCAGACCGGCAGCCGCCAGCACACCCTCAGGCGCGCCACCCGTGCCGAGATACATATCAATACCGGTGGCCGGGTCGGTGCAATGAATGACACCGGCAATATCGCCATCAGAAATCAGCGTCACACGCGCACCCGCTTCGCGCACTTTGGCAATAATTTCAGCATGGCGCGGGCGGTCGAGAATACAAACATTAACCAGCTCAACGCCGACGCCTTTGGCTTTGGCGAGCGCCTTCACATTTTCCGCCGGGTCGGCATCCAAATCAACAAGACCGGCCGGATAGCCACCGCCAATCGCAATTTTTTCCATATAAACATCGGGCGCATTCAGCAATGTGCCGCCCTCTGCCATAGCGACAACGGCCAGCGCGTTTTGCATGCCCTTGGCGGTCAGCGTCGTGCCTTCCAACGGGTCGAGCGCAATATCAACTTTTGGGCCTTTGCCCGTACCGACCTTCTCGCCAATATAAAGCATCGGCGCTTCGTCGCGCTCGCCTTCGCCAATCACCACTTCGCCGTCAATATTGAGCGTGTTTAATTCGCGGCGCATGGCGTCAACAGCGGCTTGGTCAGCCGCCTTCTCATCACCGCGCCCAATCAGGGTTGATGCAGCTACAGCGGCGCGCTCGGTAACACGCGCCAATTCCATGGTTAATACTCGGTCAATTTTCTTCGCTGCCACTTATCTCTCCCGCGACTAATCCGCAAATACCGGCAAAGCCAGCACCGCATTACAAATTTCCGATTGCTGCTCCAGTGCTGCGAGTGCAGCATCGAGAGACGGCTTTTCGGTTTGATGGGTAATAAAAACCACTGGCAGATAACTGTCATCAGATTCCGATGACCTTTGCACAACTTCTTCAATAGAGACGCCGTTTTCTGCCAATATTTGGGTCGCCTTCGCCATGCTGCCGGGCTGGTCTGCCAGTGCCAAACGGATATAAAACTCGCTGGCCGGTGCATTTTGCGATGCTGATTCTGTCATATCCGAGACCGCCATATCAAATAGCGGGCGGCCAAAGCCTGCGGCGATGTCGGCAATATCGGCCAAAACAGCCGAGGCCGTTGCGCCGCCGCCTGCGCCCGGCCCTTGCAACATCATCGCGCCAAGCGGTTCGGCAGCAATGCTCAGTGCATTCAACTCGTTCAATACTTGCGCCAAGGCTTGCGATTTTTTAACCAATACTGGCTCGACACTATGATAAACGCCATTGCCGCTGCGCGCCGCCGTGCCAACCAATCTGATAACGCTGTCAAACTCATCGGCAAAAGCAATATCGGCGGCGGTAATGGCCTCAATGCCGGTAACCGATATATTATCCATATCGGGCGCAACGCCATAAGCCAGTGCCGATAATATCGCCAGCTTTTGACCGGCATCCGCCCCGCTCACATCAAGCGTCGGATCGGCTTCGGCAAAGCCAAGCTCTTGCGCCTCTTTCAGCGCATCGGCAAAAGACAGACCCGCGGCCTCCATGCGGCTCAAAATATAATTACATGTGCCGTTCAAAATACCGCATAGGCGGGTAATGTCATTTCCGGCCAAGCCCTCGCGCACGGTTTTAATCACAGGAATACCGCCTGCCACCGCAGCTTCAAAAGCCAATGGCACGCCCGCGCCCACCGACAGGTCAGACAGCGGCGCGGCATGTGCGGTCAGCATGGCCTTATTGGCGGTGATGACGGGTTTGCCCGCTTTCAGCGCGGCCTCAACCAAATCAAGCGCCGTGCTGTTTTCGCCGCCAATCAGTTCGACGACAACATCAACATCTTTATGAGCGACCAGTTCGAGCGGGTCAGCGACGAAATCGATCGCGCTTAAGTCCACGCCGCGGTCTTTTTTCGCGTCACGCGCCGAGACCGCAACCAGCTTTGCGCGTGGCACTGCGCCTTGCAAAAGCCGCGCTGCCACAGTTGCACCGACCGTTCCGAGACCGGCCAGACCGATGCGAATCTTGTCGCTCATGCTGATTTCTTCTTTTCAATATGCTCGTCAATAAAGCGCTTAAGACTGCGGCCCGCCTGACGGATACGCTGCTCGTTTTCAACCAAAGCGAGGCGCACATGGTCATCGCCATATTCGCCAAAGCCAATGCCCGGAGATACCGCAATATCGGCCTCTTTCAGCAATAGTTCGCTAAACTCAAGCGATTTCATCTCAGCGAAAGGTGCCGGAATACGCGCCCATGCGAACATGGTGGCAGGCGGCGACGGCACATTCCATCCGGCGCGGTGAAACACATCAATCAGAACATCGCGGCGTTCTTTATAAACCGCACGAATGTCGCGAATGATTTCTTCCGGACTGTCGAGGGCAGCCGCAGCAGCCACTTGAACGGGTGTAAACGCGCCATAATCGAGATAGGATTTAATGCGGGTCAGCGCGCCAATCAGGCGCTCATTGCCGACCGCAAAGCCCATGCGCCAACCGGGCATGGAAAAGGTTTTCGACAGCGAGGTAAACTCAACCGCAATGTCTTTTGCGCCATCAATCTGTAAAATAGACGGCGGCGGATTATCCTCATCGAAATAAATCTCGGCATAGGCCAAATCAGACAGCAAAATAATGTCGTGCTTTTTGGCATAGGCGACGACTTCTTTATAGAAATCGAGCGTGACTACTTCTGCCGTCGGATTGCCCGGATAATTCAGCACCAGCGCTTTCGGTTTCGGGTGCGAATGCACAACCGCTTGGTCAAGCACGGCGAAGAAATCGTCGCCCTCTTGCACCGGCAAATGGCGAATGGTGGCGCCTGAAATAATAAAGCCGAAAGCGTGTATCGGATAGGTCGGGTTGGGCACCAGAATAACATCACCCGGGTCGGTAATGGCTTGCGCCATATTGGCAAAACCTTCTTTCGAACCGAGTGTCGCAATCACCTCCGTATCGGGGTCGAGCTTCACACCAAAGCGGCGCTCATAATAACGCGCCTGCGCCTTGCGTAAGCCGGGGATACCTTTGGAGGCCGAATAGCGATGCGTGCGCGGATTGCGCACGGTCTCAACCAGCTTCTCAACAATATGAGTCGGCGTCGGCAGGTCAGGATTACCCATGCCGAAATCGATAACATCTTTGCCATCTGCCCGCGCTTGCGCCTTCAGCTTATTGACGCGCTCAAACACATAAGGTGGCAATCTTTGAATACGATGAAATTCGTGGTCCATCTGCTTTCCATTCACTTACAAAAGCCGAAATTGCAATTCAAATAAGGCAATAGCATGACTTTGACTTACCGTAAAAGCCTAAGGATAAAGCGGTTGCTGCTGCAAACCCGCCGCCTCATCAAGGCCAAACATTAAATTCATATTCTGTATGGCCTGCCCGCTGGAGCCTTTGACCAAATTATCCAATGTGGCGAATAAAATCACCCGCGCATCAATCCGGTCGTCAAACGCCGATAGCAGGCAATAATTGGAGCCGCGCACATGCCGCGTCGCCGGAGGCTCATCCACCACCCGCACAAACGGCTTATCGCCATAAAAATCCTGCCATGCCGCTTTCATATCAGCCGCGCTGCCGGAAGCACACGCATAAATCGACACATATTCCCCGCGATTCATTGGCACGAGATGCGGCGTGAAATTCACCCGCACATCATCCAGTCCGGCGGCCTTGGCAACTTCCTGCTCGATTTCCGGCGCATGGCGATGCGACGCCACGCCATAAGCATTCATGCCCTCGGCGACCTCTGAGAAGAGGTTTTGCTCTTTCAAACTGCGGCCCGCACCGGTGACGCCTGATTTGGCGTCGATAATCAAATCATCGCTGCTCACCAAACCGGCCTTCAGCAAAGGCAATAAGGCGGTTAAGGCGGCGGTCGGATAACAGCCCGGACAGGCCACCAGCCGCGCTTTTTCAATCTCATCAGCATAATGCTCGCTGAGACCATAAACCGCCGCGCCCAGCAAAGCCGGATTATCGTGCGCGCGGCCATACCACGCGGCATAAGTATCGGCATCACGCAGCCGAAAATCGGCGGACATATCAATGACCTTCACGCTATCGGGCAGTTGCGCGATAACATCTTGCGCTGTGGAATGAGGCAGCCCGCAAATCGCCACATCAATGGCGTTCCAATCGGCATCCTCGGCCTTGACCAAGGGCGGCACATCCAATCCGGCAAATTGCGGATAAATATCGGCCAGCGCCTTGCCGGCATGGGCGTTGCCGGTCAGCAGTTTAATCTCAGCATGCGGATGGCCGGCGAGCAGGCGCACGGCATCGGCGCCGGTGTAACCCGACGCGCCGATAATGCCGACATTGATTTTCCGCGTGCTCATTTATCTCTTACCTTCTAACGCGCTCTAGGCGTCGGGGTCGTGATTGACCGCCATAATCTCGCCTTCGGCCATTAGTTTGCCGTCAACGTAAACCTCGCCCCTAAATTTATAGGCCATGCCACGGCGACGAATTTGCGTCACCTGAATCCGCATCTGATCGCCGGGCGTTACCGGATTGCGAAAGCGCACCTTATCGACCGTCATGAAGTAAATCAGCTTAGTGTCAATCGGGCTGCCACTATCCTTGGCGTTTTGCATTACCAAAATCGCCGATACTTGAGCGATGGCCTCAATAATCAAGACCCCGGGGAAAACCGGATTATTCGGAAAATGGCCGGTGAACCAAGGCTCGGAGGCGGTAACATTTTTAATACCGACGCCGGATTGTTCGCCATTCATTTCAACGACACGGTCAACCAATAAGAATGGATAACGGTGCGGCAGGAAATCCATGATTTCCGTGATTGTGATACTGCTGCCTTCAATCGTCTCGGACATCGAATCCCCCAATTAATTTCTATCTTTTCATAACAAAAAAGGGGCCAAAAAGCCCCTTTTTCTTTCGTCTTAACTGCAACGTTATAAAGAGGCTTAACGTTTCGAGAACTGGAAGCTACGACGGGCTTTCGCGCGGCCATATTTCTTACGTTCGACAACACGGCTGTCACGGGTCAGGAAGCCGCCTTTTTTCAGCACAGGACGCAGGCCCGGCTCATAATAGGTCAGCGCCTTAGACAGGCCGTGGCGCACCGCACCGGCTTGGCCCGACAGGCCGCCACCGCTTACGGTTGCAACCACATCAAACTGGCCATTGCGTTCGGCAGCCACCAAAGGCTGGCGCAAAATCATACGCAGCACCGGACGGGCGAAGAAGGTTTCTTCATTCTTGCCGTTCACCGTAATCGTGCCGCTGCCCGGCTTAATCCAAACGCGCGCAATGGCGTTCTTCCGTTTACCGGTCGCATAAGAGCGGCCTTGCTCGTCAATTTTCGGCTCGGCAGGCGTTACCGTCGCATCAGCCGCGACCGCGGCGACAGCGTCATCACCACCGGCAATGGCCGTGTCGAGATTTTCCAAAGTTGTTTCTGTTGTCTCAGACATATTATGCCCTCACATTCTTGCTGTTCATGGCCGCGACATCCAGCGTCTCGGGCGATTGCGCCTCATGCGGATGTTCGGTTCCGGCATAAACTTTCAAATTCGTCAATTGCTGGCGTCCCAATGGGCCGCGCGGCAACATGCGCTTCACGGCCATTTCCACGACACGCTCAGGAAATTTACCTTCCATGATTTTTTCAGGCGTCGTTTCCTTAATGCCGCCCGGATAACCGGTATGGCGGTAATATTTTTTGTCGCCCATTTTCTTGCCGGTAAACTTCACCTTATCAGCATTGATAACAACGACATTGTCGCCGCAATCCATATGCGGGGTGAAAGTCGGCAAATGCTTGCCACGCAAACGGGTAGCGATAACCGCCGCCAGCCGCCCGACAACCATATTTTCGGCATCAATGAGAATCCACTTCTTCTCAATATCGGCCGGTTTTGCAGAATATGTTTTCATCTGTCTCGTCCTAAACAAACCCAGTATGGGTGCTTTCCAAGCATTGGCGGTGTTTTACGCTGCATAGAGCGCGTTTGCAATGCCTAATTATAGTGAAATATTAAGTAAAAACAACGTCTTATAAGTTTGGTAATTATTTACCGTACGCTAAACGGTCTGATTATATAGAATATGCAAATGGGTTACGGCGATGGCCAGCAGCGCGACCGCACCTAGCTGGTGCGCCACGCCCAGTGATATCGGCACGGCGAGCATCAGCGCGCTAATGCCGAGAATGATTTGCAGTGCCAAAGCTCCGCCCAGCCATTTGGCCGACACCGCCACCGCGCCACCCATGCCCGATTGCAGCACACG
>JAQWZC010000058.1 GCA_029253645.1 Alphaproteobacteria bacterium
CGCCGATTGCCCATGCCAATCGGCTCAGCCTGTGCGAGGCGCAGCTGTTGCGGCGAAAATTGCGCGCCCAAATAACCCTCTGTCATACTGTCTCGCCGATTGATTTCATCAGCCGCAAATCTAGCAACCACGCCGATAAGTGCAAACCGAAAAACAACCTGACCGAGACATTTTTTACCGCGGGGCGTCTTCTTTTTTGCGGCTGGGCGTTTTCTTTCGCATTGGCTCTTTTTTTGCGTTTTCGCTCCCGTTTTTTGCGCTTTCGCTCTATGCAAATCAATCCAGTGTGTTACAACACGCCCACTCAACGCCCCGCTCGGGGCGGACGGCGCACTCAGCCACAATTTGCTAAGTGCTTTTACCGCCCCCTTCGGTAGGGCGGACGGCGGACTAAAAATTGCTTTGCAATTTAAGTCCTTTTACCGCGGGGTGGAGCAGCCCGGTAGCTCGTCAGGCTCATAACCTGAAGGTCGTAGGTTCAAATCCTACCCCCGCAACCAAAAACCTCTCGCGCAAGCGGGAGGTTTTTTGTTGGGGAATCCGACCCGCCCGACTCGCCGCCTATGGCGGCTCGCTGGCGCAAAGCGCATTAAGGCAACAAGTTGCCAAATGCTTCTAGCGCAAGCGGGAGGTTTTTTGTTGGGGTGCACCGACTGGCTGAAATGACTGGCCGAAATAACTGGCCGAAATGGCTGGCTGAAATGGCTGGCTGAAATGGCTGGCTGCAACATCTTGCATGCGCCGCGCGGTCTGGTTTAATCTATCCCAATGACGCAGGTAAAAACAATAATGGCTTACTCACTGGCCCTCCCACTTCTCGCTTCACTGGCCATGCCGGTGCAGGCGCAAATTGGCGATGTGATGGGCGGCGGCGCGATGCTGGAGCGTTTTAATGAAAGCACGATTGACCGTTTCGGCAATCCGACTTTCGGGCTGCGCGCGCAAAGAGAACCGGAATTGCGGCGTTTGCGCAAAATGGCCGGACGCCCCATATTAGAGGGGCGGGTCAGCATTTATGACCTATCAGATGATGAGATTAATGATCTGTTCGACAAATTAAATATCGAAGACACAGAATAAAACCGATAGGGAGAGGCGTTATTATGCAGGCGGCAGAAACGCAAAAAATTGACTTGGAAGCTGTGCGGGCCAAATATCGCACCGAGCGCGATAAGCGCGTGCGCACCGATGGTAATGCACAATATAAAGAAGTGACCGGCGACTTCGCCTATTTTGTAGATGACCCCTATATTGATGAGGTGGTGCAGCGCGCGCCCGAAAAACGCGATGTCGATGTTGTGATTATCGGCGGTGGTTTCGGCGGCATGTTGGCCGCCGTGCGGCTGAAGCAGCAGGGCATTGATGATGTCATTATCTTGGAAAAGGGCGGCGACTTTGGCGGCACTTGGTATTGGAACCGCTATCCGGGCGCCTCTTGCGATATTGAATCTTATATTTATTTCCCGCTTTTGGAGGAAACCGGTTTTGTGCCGCAGCAAAAATATACCAATGCGTCGGAGACGCTGGCCTATTGCCGCCAAATTGCCGAAACATTTGAGCTGCAAGACAAGGCCTTGTTTCAAACCGAAGTCACCGCGACCCAATGGGATGAAGCGGCCTGTCGCTGGCAAGTCACCACCGCTATGGGCGACCATTTGGCCGCGCGCTTTATCGTGCATGCCAATGGCCCGCTCAATCGCCCCAAATTGCCGGCCATTGAGGGCATTGGCGATTTTAAAGGCCACACGTTTCATACCAGCCGGTGGGATTATGACTATACGGGCGGTACGTCCAGCGGCGGGCTGACCGGCTTGGCCGATAAAAAAGTCGCCATTATCGGCACCGGCGCGACCGCCATTCAATGCGTGCCGCATATTGGCGCGTCAGCCGAGCAACTTTATGTTTTTCAGCGCACGCCCTCATCGGTTGAAGTGCGCAAAAACGGCGCGACGGATGCCGATTGGCTGCACGGCCAAAATGCCGGTTGGCATGATGCGCGTCGCCGCAATTTTGAGAAATTATTGGCCGGTAAACCGGTGCGCGAGGATTTGGTGTCTGATGGCTGGACCGATGCGTTTAAACTCTTGGTCGGCGGGTTAAGTGCACTTGCCCCATCGCGGGCGCGCATCGCTTTATGGGCGGTCACCGGACTGGTGAACCCGGCGCTGTATCGCAAAGGCATGAAACAATATCTGACCGATAAGGCCATGACTTTCATGAATGTGTCGGAGGCGATGGAAATTGCCGATTATCACAAAATGCAAAGCATTCGCGACCGCGTTGATAATGTGGTTGAGGATGATGCGACAGCCGATGCGCTGAAACCCTATTATCGGCTGTTCTGCAAGCGGCCTTGTTTCCATGATGATTATCTGGCCACGTTTAACCGCCCCAATGTGCAGCTGGTTGATACGGATGGCCGCGGTGTGGAGCGGGTGACTGAAAACGCCGTGATGTTTGACGGCGTCGCCCATGAGGTTGATTGCATTGTCTTCGCCACCGGATTTGAAGTCGGCACGGATTATGCCCGCCGCGCCGGATATCAAGTCACCGGCGTGGACGGCCTCGCCATTTCGGATAAATGGTCCGGCGGCATGGCCAGCTATCACGGCATGCATGCGCGCGGCTTCCCCAATGCTTATTTCTTTGGGCCAATACAGGGCGGCTTTAGTGCCAATTTCACTTATGCGTTGGACGAGCAAGCCCGCCATGTCGCCTATATTGTGGGCGCGTTGAAGCAGCGCGGCAAGACACGCGCCGAGGCTTCATCTGACGCCGAAGCGGCATGGGTTGATGAGATTGTCGAGAAGGCGCGCCAGACTGAGAGTTTTCAGGCAGCATGCACGCCGGGCTATTATAATAATGAGGGGCATTTAACGCGCCGCCAACAAGACCAAGCCTATGGCGAGGGGCCGGTGGCGTTTTTTGACCTGTTGGCCGACTGGCGCTCGCAAGACCGATTGGATGGTCTCGATATCGCATAATCACCCCTTGCTCTCATGGCGAGCGCTTGCTTAGATTGTCGGCAAATAGGGAGGCGTTATGCGTATGTTGAAGAATTTGGCTTTGCCGGTCACGCTGGCATTTATCATCGGCTTGGTTTGGCTGCTCAATCAATCCATTGTGACCACGCAATCTGAGGTGCAAGGGCAGGTGACCGTCTCGCCATGGGATGGCTTGCAGCCACGGGAATATGCGCAAGCTGCGGCTCTGTTGAAAACCGTGCATGGCGATGATGTGCTGTTTACCCGCATCAGCCTGCGCCAGCCTGAAAAGGCGGTGGCCCTGGCTTGGCAAGAAGGCCAGCCCGCCCAACGCGACGCCGAGGTGACATTTATTGTCGGCGGGGCACCGCGTCTGGCGCGCCTCGACCTTACCGGCAATCGCATTGTCTCAGACGCGCCGATGGATGGTGGTCAGCCCATGCTGTCAGGCACGGGAGAGTTGGAACCGATTGTCGTCAAATTGTCAGAACATGCTGATGTGCTGGCCGCTATGGCGGCGCGCGGTGTCGAAGCGGGGCAGGGCATTTGTCTGCCGCGCACGATTGGCCGCTTTTTCACTGACCAAGCCGACCCGGCGCAAGAGCGTCTTGTGCGCTTGGATTGCTTTAATATTGCCGGTGACGGCGCGCTTGGCATTTTGCCCAGCACCAATCTTTACGCGCGCCCGATTGAGGGTCTCGGTATTTTATACAATATCACCACAGACGAGATTATTGAGATTAAAGACACGCGCCTGAATGATGCGCCGCCGCATAATTTGCCGACCGGTGAATTTAACCGCGGCACACGCAAGGTGAAACATGTGGCGCAATCGCGCCCTGAGGGCGTGAATTACACCATTGCCGGCAGCCGCATTGATTGGCAGGGCTGGCAGTTCCGCCTGCGTTTTGACCCGCGCCAAGGCACGGTGATTAACCGCATTGGCCATCAAACGAAAACCGGTTTCCGCTCGGTCGCTTATGAGATTGCCATGTCGGAAATGTTTGTGCCCTATCATGATAATGACCCGAATTGGTTTTATCGGGCCTATTTCGATATGGGTGAATATGGCTTCGGCAATTTGGCCACGGAATTGCAAAAAGCCGATTGCCCGTCTCACGCGCAATATTTGAATGTGGATCTCCACCTGCCCGATGGCACGCCCATGCAGTCTGAAAACCGCATTTGCATTTTCGAGCATGACCCGGGTCATCCGATTTGGCGTCATGAGGAGCCATTGCTCGCCATTGTGCCCGGGCTGGAAACCCATCAATCGCGCCGCGCCACAGAATTAGTGGTGCGCATGGTCGCGACCATTGGCAATTATGATTATTATCAAGATTATGTATTTGGGCTGGATGGGCGTTTGCGTATCCGCCTCATCTCAACCGGTCTTGATGCCACCAGAGCCGTTATGTCGGCCGATTTATCCGACCCGCGCGCGGCTGAGGAAACCGCTACCGGCACGCTGATTGCGCCGCATCGATTGGGCGTTAATCACGACCATTATTTCAGCTATCGCATTGATATGGATGTCGACGGGCAGGATAATAATTTTGAGCGGCATATGTTGCGCGCCGCCAAGCCGCCTGCCAATGCGCCGCGTCGGGGCTTATGGCAAGTTGTGCCGCAACGCATTGCCTCTGAAAAACAAGCGCAAACCGATATGCGCGCCGCGCGCCCTGCCGTGCTGTTATTTGCGAATGAGGCGCGCCAAAACGCTATGGGCTATGACACCGGCTATCAGTTGATGATTCCGAATGTGAAGCCGCTAGTGACGCAGATGGATGAGGTTTTTAAGCGGGCTTATTTTGTGCAGAAAAATCTCTGGGTGACGCGGTTTAAGCGCGATGAGATTTTCGCCACCGGCTTGGGCACCAATCAATCGGCTCCATGGCTCGGCCTGCCGGAATATATTGCCGATAATGAGGGCATTGAAAATACCGATATTGTCGGCTGGGCAACTATGGGTTTTCACCATGTGCCGATGGCCGAGGATTGGCCGGTCATGCCGTCAAAGGTTGATGAGATTGTGCTGAAGCCGCGCAATTTCTTTGACCGCAATCCGGCGATTGATTTGCGCGATTAGAGATGCAGAAAAGGGGGGCATGTGATGATTGAAGCCGATGAAACATTTAACGGCACCTGGCCGTTTAAGCCGCATTTTTCAAAGGTGTCCGGTTTCAAGCAACATTATGTTGATGAAGGGCCGCAAGACGGCAAGGGCGAGACGATTTTATGTCTGCATGGCGAGCCGACTTGGGGCTATCTTTACCGCCATATGATACCCGCTTTGTCGGCGCATTACCGCGTTATCGTGCCCGACCATATGGGTTTTGGCAAAAGCGAAACACCGCAAGACCGCGTCTATACGCTGCAAACCCATGTCGAGAATCTCACCGCCTTTGTCGATGATTTGGGTCTGAGCGATATCACTTTGGTGATGCAGGATTGGGGCGGGCCGATGGGCTCGGCTTTCGCCATTCGCAACCCCGATAAGGTAAAGCGCATTGTGATGATGAACACGGTGACCGGCTATGGCGACGCGACGCCGCGGCCTGAGCGGACGCCGTGGTTTGAATGGATTGCCAAGCATGAAGAAGCCGACACGCTGCGCGGTGTGCTGGGCGAATTGGGCACGACGGTTTTGTCGATTATGAAATTGCTGGGCTTTGAGAATATGGCGGCGGTGGACCGCAATTGGCTGAATGCTTATGAAGGCCAGTTTCCCGACCGCGATTCTTGCATTGGCGGCATAGAGTTTCCGCTGGATGTGCATTATGGCCGCTTCGTACCGTTTGTTGTCGAGGGATTGAAAACTGGCAATTTGGAAAAATTGCAGGCCAAGCCCGCCATGATGGCGCAAGGCTTGCAAGACCGCGCCATTTGGCCGGAAAACGCGATGGCCGATTTTAAAGCCATATGGCCCGATGCGCCGATTGTGACTTTTGAAAATGCCGGCCATTTTATTCAAGAAGATGTGCCGCAAGTGCTGGTCTCGCTCATTCATCAATTTATGCAAATCCATAAATAGGGCGACTTGCGGCGCGCCCCTGCTTCGGCGATAAAGACCCCTCGCGCTTAATGGAGCTTAAATGTCGACCAGCCCGCCCATTTTATATGTTGATGATATTCACCTGACGCATGGTGTGACGCCGCTTTTGGCGGGGGCTTCGCTCTCTGTCGGGCGCGATGACCGCATTTGTTTGGTGGGGCGCAATGGCTCGGGCAAATCGACCTTGCTGAAAATTCTCGCCGGATTGGTCGAGCCGGATGATGGCGAGCGTTTTGTGCAGCCCGGCATTCATGTCGAATATTTGGCGCAAGATCCCAGCTTTGCCGGTTATCAAAAGGCTGAGGATTTTATCCTGCAAGGGCTGATGAATAATGAAGACCGCCAACGCGCTTATCAGCTTATGGCGGATTTGCATATTGAGGCGGCGGCGGATATTGCCCCCATGTCGGGTGGCGAGCGTCGCCGTGTCGCGCTGGCCAAAGCCATGGCGGGAAGTCCGGAAGTGCTGCTGCTTGACGAGCCGACCAATCATCTCGACCTGCCGGCCATTGAATGGCTTGAGGGCGCGCTGCGGCAGATTAATTCGGCCTTGATTTTGGTCAGCCATGACCGCCGCTTTTTGAGCAATATGGCCAATCAAACCGTCTGGCTTGACCGTGGCGGCACCAAGCTGATGCGGAAGCATTTCGGCCATTTTGAGGATTGGCGCGATGCCGAATTGGACCGCGAAGCCGAGGCCCAACACAAGCTCGACCGCAAAATTGCGCGCGAAGAGGATTGGCTGCGCTATGGGGTGAGCGGACGCCGAAAGCGCAATGTCAAAAGATTGGGCGATTTGCATAGCCTGCGCCAACAAAGGCGCGATTATCGCGGCCCGCAAGGCGATGTAGAAGCCGCGCTTCATGCCGGTGACCGCTCCGGCAAGCTGGTGGTGAAGGCCGATAAAATCAGCAAGGCCTATGGCGATAAGCTGCTGGTGCAGCAATTTTCGACGCAAATTAAACGCGGCAGTCGCATCGGGCTTATCGGCCCGAATGGCGCGGGCAAGACGACCCTGCTGAATATGCTATTGGGCAAATTAGAGCCCGATAGCGGCAATGTGCGGCTGGGCAAAAATCTGACGCCGCTCATTCTCGACCAGCAACGCAAGGGCATTAAGAAAGACTGGAACATTAAGGATGCGCTGACCGATGGGGCGGGCGAATTGGTGTCGATTGGCGAGACCACCATGCATGTCATCGGTTATATGAAAAACTTTTTGTTTCACCCGTCGCAAATGCGGACGCCGGTTAATGTCCTCTCAGGCGGCGAGCAGGCGCGGCTGTTTTTGGCGCGCGGCCTGCGCCAGCCCAGTAATTTATTGGTGATGGATGAGCCGACCAATGATTTGGACCTTGAGACGCT
>JAQWZC010000071.1 GCA_029253645.1 Alphaproteobacteria bacterium
GGAACGCTCCCCGATACCTGACCCGCTTGTAACCCATTGAGCAGCCGCCACACCGGCAAAAAACTGCATACAAAAAATAAATACGACAAAGCGTTTCATGCTTTTCCCTCACGCAACAAAAACTCGCCTCACTAAAAAGTGAAATGCTTTCATTGTCAAGAAGTTGCAATTGGTTCTCCACCCCAAAAAGCCCGCCTATCAACCATACTGACCGAATTAATCCTTCATTAGTTTGCGCCTGCGCGCGCAACCACCTTGAAAAAAACCGCCAACTTGCCTAATTTCCCAACAATCACGTCATTAAGAGGGAAATGTCATGACCATAGATACGTCCAAATCGATTGAAGCATGCGCCAAATATTATGGCGAAGATGAAGTCGCCATGCGCGATTATTTGATTGCCGGAGAAGCGCGAGCCCTTGCTCTCGACAATCGCGGGCCCATTCGTTTTGACGAGGACGGCAATCTCGATCCGGCTATTCTCGATGCCTATTCACGGTATGGATTTTATATTTTTGAGAATGTTTTGGACGATGCCGAGCTTAATGAGATCAAAGCCGACCTCGACGCCATGCGCGATAAATTCCCGACCGGCCCCGAGAGCGATGTCAATCATCGGGGCGAAAAGGCATTGGGCGCAGGCAATAAAGCGCTCAATCTCGTTTGGTCCAAACCGCTGGGCGACCCGCTTGGCGGCACCAGCCTTGCCAATGGCCGCCATGAAGTGAAAATGTTTGAGCCGGAAGCCAAGACCGACACTCCGGCTGCCGCGCCCTTTATTCTGCTCGGCTCATTGCAATTTTCTGAAGCCTGTTTGCGGGTTTATGGCCATCCTGATTTGTTGAAAGTCACCGAGGCCGTGAACGGCAAAGACTTCGCGCCATTTAACGAAGCCTTGTTCATTAAAGACCCGGGCATTGGGGCCGCCGTATCTTGGCACCAAGATGGCGTCACCCATTGGGATAATCCGGATTTTGACCAGGACATTCATGGCTTTAATTTCATGGCGCAAGTCTATGGCAGCACTGCGGTGAATGGCGTGTGGGTTTTGCCCGGCACGCATAAACAGGGCAAGCTGGATATTACAAAACTGGTTGAAGCCTCGGGCAGCGAGCGCCTTGAGGGTGCGGTGCCGATTGTTTGCAATCCGGGCGATGTCGCCATTTGCAACCGTCAATTACTGCATGGCTCATTCCCAAATTGTGGGTTCGAGCCGCGCGTCACGGTGAATTTCGGTTTTCATCGCCGCAGTTCCGTGCTTGGCGTTGCCGGTGGCGGCGTGCATAGCGACAGTCAGACTTTTGATGAAAAGGTTATTGCCCGCCGCTCGCGCACCATTGGTTATGCCATTGATGCGCGCAAGCAGCACTTCCCGCATGAGACGCCTTATGTCTATGAGCCATTTGCCAAAAGCAATGAGACCTATGCGTGGAACGGCAATGCGCGCGCCGATTTGCGCGATTACAATATTGACGATTTGAGCATTTAGCGCGTCGCCGGCGGCGCGTTAATTCGCTTGGTTGCTTTTCTTGACCACGTCCAAAGCTTCATAATCGCCGAGGCTTGAGCCTTCGGAATCAATGCCCAAAGCATATTCCGGCGGCACAACCTC
>JAQWZC010000125.1 GCA_029253645.1 Alphaproteobacteria bacterium
GCCTGCTGAATTACACCAAGCGCTTCAACATTCCTTTGGTGGCCATTACATCGGGCGAAGACAGCCTGTTGGGCAAGGCGGCGACCATATGCCTGACCCTGCCAAAAGCCAAAGAGGCCTGCCCCAATGGGCTTGCGCCGACCACTTCGACCACCATGCAATTGGCGTTGGGCGATGCGCTGGCCGTCGCACTGCTTGAGCAACGCAATTTCTCGGCCGCCGATTTCAAAAACTTTCACCCGGGCGGCAAATTGGGTGCCAGCCTCAGCCGCGTTGCCGATGTCATGCATCAGGGCGACGCCCTGCCGCTGATTGACGGGCCGATGAAAATGGCTGAGGCGATTGTGGTGATGACCGAAAAAGGCTTTGGCTGTCTCGGCATTATTGATGACGCACAAAATTTATGCGGCGTGATTACCGATGGCGATTTGCGCCGCCATATGGCTGATGATTTATTGGCGCGCGCGGCGCGCGACATTATGACTGAGAACCCCCAGATTATTGGCGGTGACAGAATGACTGCGGAAGCCTTAAGTTTAATGCAGGAAAGTAAGGTCCAGTGTTTGTTTGTTTGCGAAGAGGGTAAACCGACCGGGCTTATCAGAGTTTTGGATTTATTGCGGTTAGGCACAGCCTAGCCCTTGTGGGAGGTATAAATGACCAAGTCATTTTCAACATTCATCGGACAAACGGTTTTAACAAGCTTGCTGCTTGGCACACCGGCACTGGCGCAAACGGCTGTGGTAGATGAGATTATCGTCACCACCACGCGCAGCGATAGCCTGCGCATCGACAATCCGGGCAACATCGCCACGCTCGACCCGTCCAAAACCGTTAATCTGTTTCCGGTCGAATTGCTGAACCAAGCCCCGGGTGTGCATATTCATCGCGGCAGCGGCCAAGAACATCTGACCGCCATGCGCTCGCCCGTTCTGGTGGGCGGCGCAGGTGCCGGTTCTTTCCTTTATCTCGAAGACGGTATTCCCATGCGCGCGCCGGGCTTTGCCAATGTTAACGCGCTGATGGATGCCATGCCGCAAGCCGATGGCTCGGTTGAAGTTGTGCGCGGGCCTGGCTCTGCGCTTTATGGCTCCAATGCGGTGCATGGCTTGGTGAATTTCATTTCGGCCCCGCTTGATGAAGCCGGTGCCAGCGCCGATATTGCTGTCGGCTCTTATGCGCGCCACGCCGTATCCTTAAAATCAGCCCAAGACCATGGCGCGTTCATGACCCGCCTGACGCTGGATTTAAACGGCGATGCTGATGGCTATCGTGACGAACAAAGTTTCGCCCAACAAAAAGCCCGTCTGGAAGCGGCCTGGCAAGATGGCCCGACCGGCTATCGCCTGTCGCTGGCCCATATGAATCTCAATCAGGAAACGGCGGGTTATGCCCAGTCACTCTTTGATTTGGGCGATGACCCCAGCCAAGATGATATTAATGGTTTGCCGACCGCCTGTCAGACAGTGACCGTTCCGGCTTATGAAGACGAGGCTTGCGCCCGAGCAAATTCCAATCGGGAAGCTTATCGCGATGCCAGTGCAACGCGGCTATATGTGCGTATGACGACGGATTTGGATGATGGCGCGACCCTGACCCTGACCCCCTATCTGCGCAGCAATGAGATGGAATTCTTAATGCACTTTTTGGGCGGCGACCCTTTGGAAGAAAATAAGCATACATCTTATGGCCTGCAAGCCAGCTATGCGCGGGATGCGGGTTGGGTTTCTTATGTCGCCGGTCTCGATATTGAATTGACCGAAGGCGAGTTAAGCGAGGTCCAAGTTAAAACGGCCTCCCCTTCTTATCTAATTGGAAAATACCCGGTGGGCACGCATTATGATTTTGAGGTCGATGCCCAAGTGATTGCGCCTTATGTGCATGCGGTTTGGAGCCTGTCGGATAAGACCGATATCACCACCGGCCTGCGCTGGGAAATGACCGATTATGATTACACCAACAATGCAACGGATAGCGATAATACGGACCCGAATGAGACCGGAGTATTCCTGTTCCGCGTCGCTGACCGCAGCGATGATTTTTCTGATGTGTCTCCCAAGCTAGGCGTGGTGCATCGTTTGGCCGATAATCGCCGCATCTTTGCCAATCTGGCCCGCGCCACCCGCGCCCCGCAAGTCACCGACCTTTATCGCCTGCGCGATAGCACGCGACGTAACTTCAGAAGTGAAGTTAATGACGGATTAAACCCCGATGTCAGCGCCATTGACTCGGAAACTTTAGACAGTTTGGAAATCGGCTATCGCGCGGTTTATCCGGCCCTGTCATATGAGGCGGCGGCCTTTATCATGCAGAAGGAAAATTATCATTTCCGAGATTCAGGTGATAACTATGTCGCGGATGGTAAAACCGACCATATGGGCATTGAGTTGAGCCTTGATTGGATGCTGGCCCGTGATTGGACATTGGCCGCGCAACTCACCTATGCCCAGCACGAATACGCTTTTGGCAATGACCCTGATAACGGGCAAGACGCCGAAGAAATCACCGATGGTGACTCAATTGACGGCGCGCCGGAAACGCTGGCCAATACGTCTTTGCGCTATAAATATGATGAGCGCACCTTCATCAAGCTGAATTGGGAGCATGTCGGCAGCTATTATATGGATGCCTCAAACAGCACGGAATATGACGGCCATGATATTTTCGCCCTCACCACGGATTATGTGTTGTCGGGCCAGTCGCGCCTGAGCCTTCGCATTGATAATCTGTTTGATGAAGACTACGCCAAACGCGCTGACAAATGGTTCGGTAAAAACCGCTATTTCCCGGGTGAAGGCCGCCGCTTTATGGCGCGCATCAGCCATAAATTTTAGGCGGCGCGTCCTTATCAGCCGGTGAGGCCAATCGGGCAGCTAACGCCCGTGCCGCCCATGCCGCAATAGCCGTTCGGGTTTTTGCCGAGATATTGCTGATGATAATCCTCGGCATAATAAAAGGCAGGCGCCTCGACAATTTCTGTCGTAATGGCGTCAAATCCGGCGGCGGTTAATCCACTTTGAAACAGATCGCGGCTCGCTTCGGCGGCCGCTTTTTGTGCCGCATCAAGGCAATAAATGCCCGAGCGATATTGCGTGCCGACATCATTGCCCTGCCGCATGCCTTGCGTCGGGTCGTGATTTTCCCAAAAGATTTTCATAATCTCATCAAATGAAATCTGCGCCGGATCAAACACCACTTGCACCACTTCATTATGACCGGTCTGGCCGCTGCATACTTCCTCATAGCTCGGATTGGGCGTAAAGCCGCCCGCATAGCCGACTTGGGTGGAATACACGCCCTCGGCCTGCCAAAACTTGCGCTCGGCTCCCCAAAAGCAGCCCATGCCGACAATCACCGCTTCCATGCCTTGCGGCCAGGGCGCGACCATATCCGTGCCGAGGACAAAATGTTTTTGCGGTACCGGCATTGCCATATCGCGGCCGGGCAAAGCCGCATCGGCGGCGACCATTTCTGCTTTTTTACCAAATCCAAACATATCGCTCTCCTTTAGGCGGCGCTGGTCAGGGTCGATATTGGCCCCTCGCGGCTGCCGTCAAGCAATTGGCGCAGCCACGCATTATCATCGCGCTCCGCCTCTTTCGCCGCGCCATGCCAGCGCAGCACACCATCATGCATCACGGCAATCTCATCATAGGCATCGGTAATGCCCACCATATTGCCGGTGACCGAAATCACACAAGCGCCGCTGTCGCGCGCCAAATCCGAAATCATGCCATCGACACGGGCCGATAATATCGGGTCGAGACCTGCGGTCGGATTATCCAACAGCAAAATATCCGGCTCGGTCGCAATGGCGCGGGCAAAGCCGACGCGCTTTTGCATGCCGCCCGATAAATCGGCGGGAAATAAATCCGCATTGGCGGCGGGCAAGCCGACACGCGGCAACAGGGCCTCGGCTTTGGTGCGCGCTTCGTCGCGGCTCATGCCATTGGCAATCAATCGAAAGGCGATATTTTCCCAAACGGGCAGGCTGTCGAACAGCGCATTTTGCTGAAACAACATGCCGATGCGGGCGTTTAATTCCGCCGGTCGCTCATCCGTCACGCCGACCACGGCGCGGTCAACCAAAATGCGACCCTGTTCGGGCGCATAAAGACCGGCAAGACATTTCAGCAAAACCGATTTACCCGCGGCGGTCGGGCCGATAAGCGCGCGAGAGCGTCCGGCCTGCAAAGACAGCGACACGCCTTTGA
>JAQWZC010000127.1 GCA_029253645.1 Alphaproteobacteria bacterium
CCAAAGGCGCTGGTCACGCGATAATCGTGAATGGGCAGGGAAAGCGGAATTTTGGTGACCGCCGTGCTGAGATTATTCAGCCGCTCCAAATTGCTGGAAATGCGATAAAGCTGGCGGTGTAAATCTGAATTAATGCCGGGCTTTTCTTCACTCAGCGGAATATAAGGCCCGCCCATAGCGCGCTCATCTTCGGGCAAAATTTGTGCCATGAAGCTTTCCGGCTCCAGCGTGCCCGTGCCGTTAATCACGCCCTCAAATTCAGAAATGCGCAGGTCGATTTTTTCTTCCAGCGCATCCAATAAATCTTTTTGCCGCAATTCCAATGAGGCGACGCGGTCAAACACGCCATTCGACAAAAACGGCATGGTGATGTCGGCCTCGGGCAGGGTGATTTTTTCGGCTTTGGTCAGGGTGATTTCTTGTTGTGCATCGGCGCTGACAATGCTGCGGCTTTCCAGCCTGTCTTCTTGACCGGCGCGCGAGCGGGCCACCAATTCGGTTTTATTGCGATTGCGCTTATTCGACTTGGCGATGGATGAAAAAGAAACCTGCATTTTCCGCAATTCTTCGGAAACCGAGGCGTGTTGTTCAAACACCAAGGTCAAATCATTATGCCGCTTTTCGAGATTATCGGTGGTTTCGGCAAACCAATCGCGGGTCAGCACAAGTTCGGCGTTCAAATCATCATAGGCAAGGCGCAGGCGGTTAAGCTCATTTTCATAAGCCAATTTCATCTCGCGCACTTCTTGCTCGCGCTTGGCACCGAGACCGTTATTAAACACCACATGCACGGATGCATAGCCGACCCAGCCCGCAACAAAGCCGAATAACAGGGTCAAAACCACCAGTGAACGGCTGGAGAGTGGCACAAAAGTAACACTTCCGTTCTTGCGAACATAAATTTGTCGCTCAGCGAAAATCTCGCGAAGTCTGTCCAGCAAGCCGGTCATGAGGTTTTTCCCAAAATCAGCCTTTTATGTCTCAAAAAAGAACCGTATTTGCAAGTGTTTACTTAATTTTGAAATCACTCTTTGCGCGCGCAATTTCGATGCCTTTTGGCTTTGTGTCAGCCGCGCGCGGCGGCCAGCACGGCCTCCACATGGCCTTTGACCTTCACTTTGCGCCAAACCTGCTCAATTTTTCCGTCCGCACCAATCAGATAGGTGGCGCGCTCAATGCCCATAAATTCGCGGCCATACATTTTTTTCTGCACCCAAACGCCATAAGCATTCAGCATATCATGCGCCTCATCGGCCAGCAGGGTAATGCCGAGATTATGCTTCTCGATAAAGTTTTCGTGCTTTTTCACGCTGTCGGCGGACACGCCGATAATGCCCGTATTAGCCTTGTCGAAATCCTTCACGGCGGCGGTGAAGTCAATCGCTTCCGTGGTGCAGCCCTGCGTGTTGTCTTTCGGGTAAAAATAAATCACCAGCTTGCGGTTGGCGAAATCAGATAAGCTAACGGTTTGCCCGCCATTTGCCGGACAAGTGAAAGAGGGGGCGGCGTCACCAATTTTTAATTCTTTGGCCATAAAAACTCCGATTCCGATATTAGAGATGCGCCTGAGCTGAGACTCTGGCATAAACAATCAATATAAAATTGGCCTTTGCCTTGATTTTGTCAAGTTGATAGGCCACAGATTTAGCTAGGGATAAACAGGGTAAATTGATGAAGCGTATGCTGCGAATTATTTCGGGAAGCCTCGTCTTGCTGGCGATGCTGGCAGTGCTTCTCTATGGCACTATTCGCACATTCGGATTGCCGCTCGGTTTTTTGACCCAGCCGCTAAGCGTTATTCTAACCACTATGGTGCCCGAAGGGTCGGTTGATATTGACAGCAGCCGCTTGGGCTGGTCGCCGGAGAATAATTTTTTCGCGCTTTCTATCGGCAAGTTGCGTATTCGCGAGGCTGCTGAGGCCGGTGTGCTGGCCGAGGATATTTATATTGAATTAAGCGGCCGGGCGTTTTGGGATGATGGACGCATCGCGCTGTCAAAAGCCATTATTGAGCGCATCACCCTCATGCCGACACGGGTGAATGACCTGCCCGCCGCCGCCGGATTGCTCTTGCCCTCAGGCGATGGCAGCCAGCTTGGGGCGTTGCAATATATTTCCGAAATTGCGGTGCGCGATATTCGCGTTAAATCGGGAAATGAGGCCGTGTCCAATGGCTCGCATTTATTGATGATGCGTAAGGGCAGCCGCCTGTCGGCATCGGTGCAAATTGAATATGGCCCGGCGGAGCGTTTAAGCAGCATTATCGGCACGGCGGAAATCGGACAAAATGGAGGTGGGCGCTCGGAAATTGCGCTCAGCCGTCTCGACCCGCGCGATATTGGCCGCTTCAGTAATTTCCTCACCCCTTTGCGCGGTATTCAATTGCCGGTCACGGCGATGATGAATATTGATATCGCCGCCGGAGGGCAGCTGAAAAGCGGCACGGCGGAGCTTTTTGTTGACCCCGGGCTTGTTCAACTCACCGGGGCGCGTGTCGATGTGCGCGAATTGGTGATGGATGCCGAGATTAATTTTGAGACGCGGCAAATTAAAATGCGGGATGCGCGGTTTAATGTGGCCGGTGTCGCCGGACAATTATCGGGCGGCGCGAGCTATGAGCAAAATCGAGATAGCCGCGTGTCGAATATCAGCTTTGCCTTTGATGGTGCGGGCGCGCGGGTTGACCTGCCGCGCTTACTCAAGCAGACCCTAACCATTCCGCGTGCCAAGCTCATCGGCAATTATGATTTCAGCCGCGATGCGATTGAAATTGACCGGTTGGAACTGACCCATAATTTCGGCACATCAACCGCGTCAGGCGTTGTGACGCTGAATGACCGCAATCCGCATTTTGACATCACAACCGATTTCGGTGCGATGGAACGTGCCGGTGCGGAAGGGCTGTGGCCGCTCACCATTTCGCCGCGTGGGCGCGATTGGGTTGAGCAAAATCTTTTCGGCGGGCGATTGCGCGGGGGCGCTTTGGCGATTAATGCCAGCCTTGAGGATTTCACCCGCCGCTCCAAAGGCGACCCGATGCGCGAAGACGCGATTTTGCTCGACCTTGATTTTGAGGATATTGGCGTTCGCTATCTGGCCGGATTGCCGGTGCTGGAAAACACGGCGGCGCGGTTCTTTTTGCGCGGCAGCAGCATGGAGGTGCGCGGTGCCGGCGGCACGATTCAACTGCCCGCGCCTAATAGCGAAAGCTCGGCTTTAAAGGTTGAAACCGTGCGCTTCTTCACGCCCAATTCGCGTGACCCTTTGCAGCCGGTTGATATTAATTTTGTCGGGGCGGGTGTGACGCGCGATATTTTGCGCGCCATTAACCGCCCGCCTCTGCGCGCTTTGCAGCAAATTGATTTTGATTTTGAGCGTCTAATGGGCACGGTGCGGGCTGATGTCTACTTAAAAGTGCCGGTATTCGCGCCGCCTGCAAAACGCGAAGTGCGTTTCAACGTCAAGGCGCAGACGCGCGATTTGCAGGTTGAGGGGGCGCTGGGGCCGTTCACCTTAACCGATGGGCGCGGCGATATTTCCATCACCAATGAGCGGCTCGAGGCTGTTGGGCGGGTGAAGGCAAATGGCGTTGAGGGCGGCTTTTCATGGCAGCAACCCTTTATCGCCGCCAATGCCGATAAAGCGCGGCTGGCCGTGCATGGCTTTTTCTCGTCCCAAAACATTGCCGATCTCGGGCAGGGCTGGGCGGCGGCGCGCATAACCGGCAAGCCGCATGTCAATTTATTGATAAGCGGGCCGATTACCAAGCCGACAGATTTTCGGGTATTTGCGGATTTACAGCCCGCCACCCTCACCATGCAGCCTCTGGCTTTTGAAAAACCGGCGGGCATGGCTGGCACGGTTGAGGCGCTTGTGAAAAATGACGCTGATGGCGAGATTGAAGAAATTCGGGCGCGGCTTGATATGCCCAGCCAGCAGCCCTTGCGCGTCAAAATGCAATTTGATGGGCCGACCATGAGCGCGCTGGATATCACGCCGCTCTCGCTCGGGCGTGACCGCAATGTGCGAGCCGAGATTAAAACCGTCGAGGACAAAAGGCTGGTGACCCTGACGGCGGATGTTTTGGATGTCAGCCGCCTGTTTTATGGCGGCAATCCGGATGTCACATTACAGCCTGAGAAATTTGAAATTCTGCCCTTCCTCGGCGCTGAGGCGGTGATTGAAGTCCAGGCCGCGAAACTTGTCGGCGCCAATAATGTGAGCATGGATAATGCGCGTTTGCGCGTGGTGCGCCAAAACGGCTTGCATGAAAAATTGGCCATGCAGGGCGTGTTTCATGATGGCTCGGATATGCTGATGGATATTGAGCGCGACACGGTTTTCCGCCGCAAGTTTTTTGTGCAGGCCGAGCGCGCCGGTAATCTGTTCCGCATGTTTGACTGGATTGAAGAAATGTCGGGCGGCTCTTTATTTGTGCAGGGCAAGATTTACGATGACGGGGATATTGTTGATGGCCGGCGCCGCGATGTCACCGGGCGATTGACCATGACCGATTTCCGCGCCCGTAATGTGCCGGTCTTGGCGTCTATCGTCACTTTGGCGTCATTGAGCGGCATTGCCGATACGCTGTCGGGCGATGGCATTAAATTCGAAAAAGCGCAGGGCAATTTCACCTTTAATGATGGACGCCTCTCCATCAGCAAGGGCCGTATGCACGGCGCGGCAGTGGGCATTACGCTGCAAGGCGATTACGATGTCGGCACGGGTGATGTTGATTTTGGCGGCACGGTTATTCCGTCCTACACGCTTAATTCTTTCTTCGGCAAAATTCCGCTTATCGGGCCGATTTTGTCAGGCCGTCGCGGCGAGGGTGTGTTGGGCATCGGCTATCGCGTGTCGGGCGAGGCGGGCAAAGCCAATGTATTGGTCAATCCGCTATCGGTTTTGACCCCGGGCTTTTTGCGCCGCATTTTCGAGATTGGCATTGGGCTGGATGATGGCGACACGCAGCCCCTGCCGGAATTGGAAGAGCCGGATTTAACCGAATAGGCGGCGCGGCTTAAACCGGACGCAGCAGCACATGGCGTTTTTTGCCGAAGGATAATTTGACGCTGCCATCTTTCACATCGTCAGGGCCGAGGGTGACGCCAATATCATTTTGCGGCGCATCATTTATTTTCGCGCCGCCGCCTTGCACCAATCGGCGGGCCTCGCCATTGGATTTGGCCAATCCGGCCAGCACAAAGGCTTCCAGTAAACCCAAACCGGCTTCTAATGAAGCAGCCTCAATATCGACGCTGGGCAAGTCGGCGCTTGTGCCGCCGCCTTCAAAAGTTTCCAACGCCGTGGCCGCCGCCTTTTCAGCCGCCGCGCGCCCGTGGCACATGGCCGTGGCTTCGGTGGCCAGAATTTTCTTGGCATCATTCAACTCTGCGCCTTCAAGGCTTTCAAGGCGGGCAATCTCATCCATTGGCAATTCGGTGAATAATTTCAAAAAGCGGCCCACATCGGCATCTTCCGTATTGCGCCAAAATTGCCAGTAATCATAGACCGGCAACATATCGTCATTCAGCCAGACCGCGCCTTGCGCTGTCTTGCCCATTTTCGCGCCCGATGAGGTGGTCAGCAAATTGGTCGTCAGACCGAAAACCGATTTCTGGTCACAGCGGCGCGTCAGCTCAATGCCGTTGACAATATTGCCCCATTGATCGCTGCCGCCCATTTGCAGGCTGCAATCATAGCGGCGGTTCAGTTCGAGAAAATCATAGGCTTGCAAAATCATATAATTGAATTCGAGGAAGCTGAGCGGCTGCTCGCGCTCCAATCGCAATTTAACGCTCTCAAAGCTCATCATACGATTGACCGAAAAATGCCGCCCGTAATCGCGCAAAAACTCAATATAGTTGAGCCCGGAAAGCCATTCATCATTATCGACCATAATCGCGTCGGTCGGGCCATCGCCAAAAGTCAAAAAGCGTTCAAATGTGGCGCGAATGGTTTTTTTATTGGCGTCAATTTTATCCTGTGTCAAAAGCTGGCGGCTTTCATCCTTGCCCGACGGGTCGCCGACTTTTGTCGTGCCGCCGCCAATGACCACAATCGGGCGATGCCCGGCTTGTTGCGGGCGGCGCAGCATTAAAATGGAAATCAAATTGCCGACATGCAAAGACGGGGCGGTGCAGTCATAACCGATATAACCGGTGACGACGCCCTCAAGCGCCGCTTCATCCAGCGCGCTGTCATCTGTGCATTGTGCAATAAAGCCGCGTTGGTCGAGCGTTTTGAGAAATTCTGATGTATAAGTCATGAGTTCATCTGTTAAGCAAAGCCCCCGCTAAAATCAAGGGGACAAAATCGAGTGGAACGCATTAATGGCGGCAGCGGAAAAATCTTTAACGGCTTCATTGGGGTTGATGAGCGGCACCTCGCTTGACGGCATTGACCTCGCGCTGATGCTGACCGATGGCGAAGGGGCTATTCATTTTCAGCGTGACGGCTTTGTGGCCTATGACGCGGCGACGCGCGACGTGCTGCGCGGCGTGTTGGATGCGGCCCTGCATTGGCCGACGGCGATGCTGGCGCATCCGGCTGACTGGCCACCCCAATTGCGCGCGGCAGAGGAGGCGGTGACTGCCGCGCATCTTGCCGCCGTGCAGGGCTTCATCACTGATGCGGATAATCTCGCGCTTATCGGCTTTCACGGTCAGACCATCACCCACCGACCCGATGAGGGGTTTACGCTGCAAATCGGGGATGGGCAGGCTTTGGCGCAGGCACTTGGATGCGATGTTGTCGGGCAGTTTCGCCGCGCTGATATGGAAAATGGCGGGCAGGGCGCGCCGCTCGCGCCACTATTTCACGCGGCTTTGGTGGGCGATGACCGCCCGCAAGCCGTGCTGAATTTGGGCGGTGTTGGCAATATCACTTGGCTTGGCGCGGATGCGGCGCGAGATGACGACATGCTGGCCTTTGATACCGGCCCGGCCAATGCGTTGATTGATGATTGGGTGCGCGCCAGAACCGGCGCGGCGTTTGACCAAGATGGCGCGCTGGCCGCTGCCGGTCAGCTTGATAGGGCGGCTTTGGCGGGGCTGATGGCGCATGATTATTTCGACAAGCCCCCGCCTAAATCGCTGGACCGCTTATCCTTTCCGACCGATGCCATAAAGGCGCTATCTGCCGAGGATGGCGCGGCGACCCTGACCGCGTTCACGGCGCAGGCTGTGGCGCAGGGGCTTGACCATTGTCCGGCAAAACCGGCGCGGCTGATTGTGTGCGGCGGCGGGCGGCATAATAAAACACTGTGCGCCATGCTGGCTGAACGTTGCGGTGTCGATATTATTGATTGCGACGCGCTGGCCTGGCGCGGCGATAGTTTGGAGGCGCAGGCCTTTGCTTGGCTGGCCGTGCGCGCGCTTAACGGCCTGCCCTTATCGCGGCCCGAAACCACCGGCGTGGCACAGCCCTGCACCGGAGGCGTGGTCTATAAATCGGGTTAACCGATTTCGCTAATGCGGCGGTCGAGATAAGTGCCGACGGTTTTGTCGAGCGTATCCAAATCTTTCTCAAAGAAATGATTGGCCCCTTTGAGGTTTTCATAATCAACCGTGATGCCTTTTTGCGCTTGCAGACGCTCGACCAATTTCTCCGTATCGTCTTTCGGCACAATGCGGTCAGCATCGCCATGCACAATCAGGCCGCTGGCCGGGCAGGGCGCGAGAAAGGTGAAGTCATAAAAATTGGCAGGCGGGGCAATCGAGACAAAGCCGGAAATTTCGGGGCGGCGCATTAAAAGCTGCATGCCAATCCACGCGCCGAAACTATATCCGGCAATCCAGCATTGGCGCGCATCAACGCTGAGGCTTTGCAGCCAATCCAGTGCGGCGGCGGCGTCTGATAATTCGCCCAGCCCTTCGTCAAACTCGCCCTGACTGCGTCCGACACCGCGAAAGTTAAAACGCAGCACGGAAAAACCGCGATCGACAAATTGATGATAAAGCTGATAGGCGACCGGATTATTCATATTGCCGCCAAGCTGCGGCAAGGGGTGCAGAATCAGCGCAATCGGCGCGCCGGTTTCTTTGTTCTGCGAAAAACGACCCTCAAGCCGCCCCTCAGGTCCATTAAAAATCACTTCAGGCATAAGCCGCTCCCACAACGCTTAATCTTGACTAAATTGGTCGGATTTACTATATACAAGATGAATTGCGCCTGTGATAGCCAATAGCACAGGGAAAATGCAAGGATATTCGTAAAACACCTTTGATTTCATAGGGTTATGGGGCGATGAAGATTTCGACAAGAGGCCGTTATGCGGTCATGGCAATGGCCGATATGGCACAGCAGGTTAAAAACGGCGCGACCGGACCGGTCAGCTTGGCCGATATTAGCGCGCGCCAAGAGATTTCATTGAATTATCTCGAGCAGATTTTTGGTGATTTGCGCCGCGCCGCATTGGTGGAAAGCCGCCGCGGCAAAATGGGCGGGTATTTATTGGCCGCGCCGCTTGAGGCCATTCGCATTGGCGATGTTATTCGCGCCGTTGATGAGCCGGTGGAGGTCACGCGCTGCGGCGCGTCTGCGGGTTGTTTGAAAAAAAGCGGGCGTTGTTTGACGCATGATTTATGGGCGCATTTGGGTGGCACAATTCATGCGTTTTTAAACTCGATTTCATTGGATGATTTGGTTGATGGCCGCATGCCGCAAGTGCTTGAGGCCGCCGAATGAGCCGGATTTATCTCGATTATAATGCCACAGCCCCGCTGCGCCGCGAGGCGCGAGAGGCGGTGCTGGCGGCTTTGGATATCGGCAATCCGTCTTCCGTGCATGAAGAGGGCCGCAAGGCGCGCGCGCTGGTTGAGGCGGCGCGGGCCGATGTGGCGGCACTGGTCGGCGCAGCTGCCGAAACGGTTATTTTTACCTCCGGCGGCACCGAGGCCTGCAATTTGGCGCTTGGACTACGACACGCTCCGGCGGGCGAGATTGGGCGGCTATTGGTCAGCGCGGTGGAGCATAGCGCCGTATTGGCGGCGGCGAATGAAAGCGGCCTGCCGGTTGAGACCTTACCGGTCACCCGCGACGGCACATTGGATTTAGCGGCGCTCGACGCTGCCTTGGCCGATGAAACCCCGGCTTTGGTCTGCGTCATGCTGGCCAATAATGAAACCGGCGTCATTCAGCCACTGGCTGAGATAGCCGCCAAAACCCGCGCTCATGGCAGTTTGCTGTTTTGCGATGGCGTGCAGGCGGCGGGTAAAATGGCGATAAATATTTTCGCTCTGGGCGTTGATGCGCTCAGCCTATCGGGCCATAAACTCGGCGCGCCTATGGGCATTGGAGCTTTGGTCACGCGTCCGGCTGTGGTGGTGCCGCCGCAATTATTCGGCGGTGGGCAAGAGCTTGGCCGCAGGGCGGGGTCGGAAAACATATCGGGCATTGCGGCATTTGCCGCTGCCGCGCGCGCCGCCATGCGTGATTTGCAAACCTTTGCCGATTTGGCCGCCCTGCGCGACGCGATGGAAGCGGCATTGCAAGCGGTGCAGCCGCAGATTGAGATTTTTGGCAAGGCCGCGCCAAGGCTGGCCAATACAAGTTGCTTTGCCTTGGCTGGCCTGAGTTCGGAAACCTTGGTCATGGCGATGGATTTGGCAGGCATTTCAGTGAGTGCCGGATCGGCCTGCTCCAGCGGCAAGGTGTCGCGCAGCCATGTGCTGGCTGCCATGCAGGTCGAACCCCATATAAGTAAAGGCGTATTGCGGGTCAGCCTCGGCTGGCAAAGCCAAGCAGGCGATACGCAAAAACTGGTTGAAGAATGGAGCAAGCTGGCCGGACAGGCGCTGGCGGCGGAGTAGAAAATGAGCGAAGCAAAAGCCTCGATTGATAAAGATACGGTTGACCAGGTCGCCAAATTTGGCGGTGAGCATTATAAATATGGCTTCACCACTGAGATTGATGTCGACAAAATTCCCAATGGCCTGAGCGAGGATATTGTGCGCTTTATTTCGGCCAAAAAGGAAGAGCCGCAATGGCTGCTTGATTGGCGTCTCGACGCCTATGAGCGCTGGAAAAGCATGGATGAGCCGGATTGGGCGCATGTCGATTATCCGAAAATCGACTATCAAGATTTGTGCTATTACGCGGCCCCGAAATCAATGGAAGACGGGCCGAAAAGCCTTGATGAGGTTAACCCGCAGCTTTTGGAAACCTATTCCAAGCTGGGCATTTCGCTGCAAGAGCAAGAAGTGCTGGCCGGTGTTAAGAAAATCGCCGTTGATGCGGTTTTTGACAGCGTCTCCGTCGGCACGACTTTCCGCGAGGAATTGGCCAAGGATGGCGTGATTTTTTGCTCCTTCTCAGAAGCCGTGCAAGAGCATCCTGAATTGGTGAAGAAATATCTCGGTTCAGTTGTGCCGAAATCGGATAATTATTTTGCCGCGCTGAATTCGGCGGTCTTCTCCGATGGCTCATTTTGCTATATCCCGCCGGGCGTCAAATGCCCGATGGAATTATCAACCTATTTCCGCATTAATGAAGCCAATACCGGACAATTTGAGCGCACATTGGTGATTGCCGATAAGGGCGCTTATGTCAGCTATTTGGAAGGCTGCACCGCGCCCATGCGCGATGAAAACCAGTTACATGCAGCAGTTGTAGAACTGGTCGCGCTGGAGGATGCCGAGATTAAATATTCGACCGTGCAAAATTGGTATCCGGGCGATAAAGACGGCAAGGGCGGGATTTATAATTTTGTTACCAAGCGGGGCGATTGTCGCGAGGCGCGGGCGCGCATTTCTTGGACGCAAGTTGAAACCGGCTCGGCGGTGACGTGGAAATATCCAAGCTGTATTTTGCGCGGCGATGACTCGGTCGGTGAGTTTTATTCCATCGCCATTTCCAACAATATGCAGCAGGTCGATAGCGGCACGAAAATGCTGCATCTCGGCAAGAACACATCGAGCCGTATCATCTCAAAGGGCATTTCCGCGGGGCGCTCGTCCAATGCCTATCGCGGGCAAGTAAATGTGCATCCTAAAGCGGCGGGTGCGCGCAATTTCACCCAATGCGATAGCCTGCTGATTGGCGATAAATGCGCCGCGCATACCGTGCCTTATATTGAGGCGAAAAACCTGTCTGCCGTGCTGGAACATGAGGCGACAACCTCGAAAATCAGCGATGACCAGCTGTTTTTCTGCCAGCAGCGCGGCCTTGATCCGGAGGAGGCTGTGGCGCTTATCGTCAATGGTTTTTGCCGGGACGTATTACAACATTTGCCGATGGAATTTGCCGTGGAAGCGCAAAAGCTGGTTGGTATTTCACTGGAAGGAAGCGTCGGATGAGTGCGTTGTTGAACATTGATAATTTGCAAGCCGGCATTGACGGCACACCGATTTTGAACGGGCTTTCCCTGTCCATTCAGCCGGGCGAAGTGCATGCGATTATGGGGCCAAACGGCTCGGGCAAATCGACCCTGTCTTATGTGTTGTCGGGCAAGGATGGCTATGAGGTGAGCGGCGGCGATATGATGTTTGAAGGTCAATCGCTGGCTGATATGGCGCCGGAAGAGCGCGCCATTGCCGGTCTGTTTTTGGCGTTTCAATATCCGTTGGAAATTCCGGGCGTCACCAATATGACGTTTTTGAAAACCTCGCTGAACGCAATTTTGCGCGGGCGCGGTGAAGATGAAATGGATGCGGCGAGCTTTCTTCGTCTGGCCCGCGAGAAATCGCGCGCGCTGGGGATGAATGATGAGATGTTGAAGCGGCAGCTAAATGTCGGTTTTTCGGGCGGTGAGAAAAAGCGCAATGAGATTTTGCAAATGGCCATGCTGGAACCGAAGCTGGCCATTCTCGATGAGACCGATAGCGGGCTGGATATTGACGCGCTAAAAACCGTCGCGGAAGGCTTGAACGCGTTGCGCGCGCCAGACCGCGGCATGCTGGTCATCACCCATTATCAACGACTGCTCGACTTCATTAAACCGGATGTCGTGCATGTCATGGCTGCCGGTCGGATTGTGAAATCGGGCGGGCCGGAATTGGCGTTGGAGCTTGAGAAGTCAGGCTATGCCGAATATGTCGGAGAGACCGTAAATGCTTGACGCACAAAGCTATTTTGACCGCATCAGCGGCGATTTATCGGGCGATGTGAAGGCGCGGGCTGTGGCTCTGGCGGCGGCTGAGGCTGCCGGTTTGCCGACCCGCCGACAAGAGGCCTGGCATTATACGGATGTGGCGCGCCTGCTCAGCAAGGCGACGCATGACACGCTTCACAATATTGATTTTGCGCCGCTCAACCCGCTCATGGCGGTGTTTGATAATGGCCGTTTGCTGGCCGCGCCCCAAGCGTCGGGTGTTGCAGTGTCGCCATTTCATCATGATGGTGCGACGGCTGATAATGCCGTGCTGAATTATAATGCGGCGCTGGCGCAAGATGGCCTGACGGCAGAGATTTCCGGTGACTTGGCTCAACCTTTGATTGTCACGACGCAAGGCGATGCGCCGGTGCATTTGCATCATAAAATAACACTCGCGCCGCAGGCGAAGGCCGTATTGGTCGATAATCATATGAGCCGCGATTACACCAATGCGCGATTTGATATCGCGCTGGGTGCGGGCGCTGAATTGACCCTTATTCGGGTGCAGCAAGCGGGCCATCAAATCGGCACATCAGAGATAATGCTGGCCGAGGGCGCGCAGATTAAGACCGTTGCTTTGGTCACGGGCGGGGCTTTGGCGCGCCATGAGGCCAATGTTGCATTTACCGCGCGCGGAGCGCATGCCGAACTGCATAGCGCGGTGTTGGGGCGCGGTGAAAATCACGCTGATTTCACCTATCTGATTGACCATCAAGCGGCAGATACATCAAGCAATACAAGCGCTTATAATGTGCTGGATGCGGCGGCGCGTGGTGTCTTTCAGGGCAAAATCATTGTGCGTAAGGACGCGCAGCATGTGGACGCGCAAATGCAAACCCGCGCCATGATGCTGTCTGAAGGCGCGGAAATGGACGCTAAGCCGGAGCTTGAAATTTACGCCGATGATGTGGCTTGCGCTCATGGCTCGGCGATTGGCGAGTTGGATAAGGACGCGCTGTTTTTCTTGCGGTCGCGCGGGCTGGGTGAAGCCAGTGCGCGCTATCTTTTGGTTGCCGGATTTATTGAGCAAGTGCTGGCGCATATTGATAATGACGCTATGGCCGATGCGCTGCGCGCTTTGGTGGCGCAAAAAATCGCCGCGCAATTTTCAGTCCAAGGGGATGCATAATGGGTGCCGCTTTTGATGTGAACGCCATTCGGGCGCAATTTCCCGGCCTCGCCAATGAGGTTTACGGCAAGCCGCTGGTCTATCTCGACAATGCGGCTTCGGCGCAAAAACCTGCTGCCGTGCTTGACCGCATGCATCATTTTGCGACCCATGAATATGCCAATGTGCATCGCGGGCTACACTATTTGTCGAATAATGCGACCAACGCGTTTGAGGCTGCGCGCGAGACAACGCGGCGGTTTTTAAACGCTGAGAGCGTTGACCAGATTATTTTCACCGGCGGCGCGACCGATGCCATCAACCTTATTGCTTATGGTTTTCTGGAGCCGCAAATTAAGGCGGGCGACGAGATTATTCTGTCGGAGATGGAACATCACTCCAATATCGTGCCGTGGCATTTTATGCGCGAGCGGCATGGCGCGGTGCTGAAATGGGTGCCGGTGACGGATGATGGCGAATTGGATATGGCGGCCTATGAAGCGGCATTTTCTGACAAAACCAAATTCGTGGCGCTGACCCAAATGTCCAATGCGCTGGGCACGATTACACCGGCCAAAAAATTGGTGGATATGGCGCATCAAAATAATGTGCCGATTTTGCTCGATGGCTGTCAGGGCGCGGTGCATTTAAAAACCGACATGCAAAAACTGGGCGCGGATTTTTACGTTTTCTCAGGCCATAAAGTCTATGGCCCGACAGGCATTGGCGTGCTTTACGGCACGGCCGACCGCTTGGCCGAGATGCGCCCGTTTCGCGGTGGCGGCGAGATGATACGCGAGGTCGGCAAGGATAAGATTACCTATGGCGACGCGCCGCATCGCTTTGAGGCCGGCACGCCGCCCATTATTGAGGTTATCGGTCTGGGCGAGGCATTGGGCTGGATGATGGATATTGGTTTTGACGCCATGCAGGCGCATGAAAATGCCCTGCGCGACCATGCGATGGAAGCGGTCGGCGCGATAAACCGCGTGAAGATTTACGGCACGGCGAAAGAAAAGGGCGCGATTGTCTCTTTTGGTGTCGATGGGATTCACCCGCATGATTTGGCGACGGTGATTGACCGCAGCGGGGTTGCGGTGCGGGCCGGGCATCATTGCGCGCAACCGCTAATGACGAGGTTTGACGTGCCCGCCACTGCGCGCGCCAGTTTTGCGGTTTATAATACGCATGAAGAAGTTGACGCGCTGGTCGCGGCGTTGAATAAAGCGATAGAATTTTTCGGGTGAACGCAAATATGACTGAAGATAAAGACATGCCGGTTATCGACACGGCGCTGCCCACAGAGGCGGCGGATGACGCGCAAGAGCCTGTCGCGATTGAAGATTTGTTGCCGCAAATGGCCGCGCTGACCGATGATATTATCGGCGCGATGAAAAGCGTTTATGACCCCGAGATTCCGGTCGATATTTACGAGCTTGGCTTGATTTACCGCGTGGATATTTCCGATGATCGCGATGTCACTATTGATATGACACTGACCGCGCCGGGCTGTCCGGTGGCGGAACATATGCCGCGCTGGGTGGAAGACGCTGTGCGTTCAGTGGACGGTGTCGGTGATGTTGTGGTAAATATGACTTTCGAGCCGCCATGGGACCCAAGCCGCATGTCGGACGAAGCCCGCGTTGCGTTGAATATGTTTTAACGAAAACGGAATTTGTGATGAGCCAGACCTACGAAATGCCAAAAGCCATAACGCTGACCGACCGCGCCGCCGCGCGCGTGAAAGATATTATGGCGAAATCTGAAACGCCGAAAATCGGTATTCGCCTCGGTGTCAAAAATGGCGGCTGCGCCGGTATGGAATATACGATGGATTATGCCGATGACCGCCAGCCACTGGACGAGATGGTTGAGGATAAGGGCGTGACCATTTTGATTGAAGCCAAAGCCGTACTGTTTTTATTAGGCACGGAAATGGACTGGGAAGAAGACACGCTCTCCGCCGGTTTCCGCTTTAACAATCCGAACCAAACCGATGCCTGCGGCTGTGGCGAGAGCGTCACCATTGTTCCGGCGCAAGCGCCCACTACACCGCTTACAAAGCAATAATCTCTGCCCATCGCAGATTAAGGGAATAAAATGGACCAATCACTCGATACGATTTTGGGGCTGCTGAAACTTGAACGGCTTGAGGTCAATCTGTTTCGCGGCCAAAGCCCCGACGAGCAACGCCAGCGCGTTTTTGGCGGGCAGGTGCTTGGCCAAGCGCTGATGGCGGCCTGCTATACGGTGGAGGATATGTTCTGCCACAGTTTTCATAGCTATTTTCTGCGCCCGGGTGACCCTGAGACGCCGATTATTTATGAGGTGGATACGGCGCGCGATGGCAGGAGTTTCGCCTCACGCCGCGTTATTGCCATCCAACACGGCAAGCAGATTTTCAACATGGCGGCCAGCTTTCAGCGTTTTGAAGAGGGGCGCGAGCACCAAATTCAAATGCCGTATGCGCCCGACCCTGAGACGCTGAAAAGCGATTATGAAATGCGGCTGGAAAATGCCGAGAAAATTCCTGAGAAGTTTCGCGATAGCTGGCTGCGCCGCCGCCCGTTTGAGGTGCGTCCGGTCAGCCCGAAAGATATTTTTAATCCCGAACCGGCCGAGCCGCGCAATATTGTTTGGGTGAAAGTTGACCCGGGCATGCCGAAGGATTTCGCCACCAATCAGGCCATGCTGTCTTATATTTCCGACACCTCGCTGCTTGACACTTGCATGCGCCCGCATGCGCTGAGTTATATGAACCCGAAATTGCAATCGGCCAGCCTCGACCACGCCATGTGGTTTTATCACGAGTTTGAGGCCAATGATTGGCTGCTTTATGTGCAAGACAGCCCGGCCTCAGCCGGTGGGCGGGGCGTCAATTTCGGCCACTTCTTCACCCGCGATGGCAAGCTGATTGCCACGGCGGCTCAGGAAGGTTTAATCCGCGTCCACGATTAAAGCGATAGCCGACTCACCGCCTAAAGGCGGTTCACGCGGGAGCGTCCATACAGGCCAGCCGACTCACCGCCTAAAGGCGGTTCGCTGGTGCCCTTTGCCCGGGCTTGCCTTTCAGGCAAGCCCGGGCGTCAGGCTGCCTCATTATGTCCTAAATGGGCGGTGAGGGTGGTGATGAGCTCATTGGCGGCATCGGGAATAACCGTGCCGGGTGGGAAAATGGCTTTGGCACCGGCATCGCGCAGCGCGTCAAAATCTTGCGGCGGAATAACCCCGCCGACAATCACCATCATATCGTCTTTGCCCTGTGCGGCCAGCGCGTCGCGCAATTCCGGCACTAAGGTCAGGTGACCGGCAGCCAATGATGACACGCCGACAATATGCGCGCCCGCTTTAATGGCGTCTGCGGCGGCTTCTTCCGGGGTTTGAAACAACGGACCGGCAATCACGTCAAAGCCCAAATCGCCCAAAGCGGTGGCGACCACTTTTTGCCCTCGATCATGCCCGTCTTGCCCCATTTTGGCGAGATAGATGGAGGGCGCACGGCCTTCGCGCGCGGCGAAGCGCTCAATCATATCGCGCACTTTCAAAATATTCGGGTCGTCGCTGCCAAAGTCTTTTTCATAAACGTCTGAGATGACCTGCGGCTTGGCCTCATGGCGGTTATAAACCTGCTCCATAGCGGCGGAAATTTCACCGACGGTCGCCTTGGCGCGGCCTGCGTCAACCGCCAAAGCCAAAAGGTTACCGTCTCCGGTTTCGGCTGATTTGGTCAGCGCGGCGAGGGCGGCTTGGGTTTCCGCCTCATTGCGGCTTTCGCGCAAGGCTTTCAGGCGGTCAATTTGTGCCGTGCGCACGGCCGAATTATCGACTTTCAGCACATCCACCGCGTCTTCATTTTCCAGCTTGAACTTATTCACCCCGACCACGGTTTGGCGTCCGCTATCAATGCGCGCTTGTGTGCGGGCGGCGGCTTCTTCAATCCGCATTTTCGGAATGCCTTGCTCAATGGCGGCGGCCATGCCCCCCAGTTTTTCAACTTCTTGAATATGCGCCAGCGCGCGCGCCGCCAAATCATGCGTTAGTTTTTCGACAAAATAACTGCCGCCCCACGGGTCGATGACTTTGGTGGTATTGCTTTCCATTTGCAGCATAAGCTGCGTATTGCGTGCGATACGGGCCGAGAAATCGGTCGGCAAGGCCAGTGCCTCATCAAAGCTGTTTGTGTGCAGCGATTGCGTATGCCCTTGCGTCGAGGCCATAGCCTCAATGCAGGTGCGCACGACATTATTGTAAATATCCTGCGCTGTCAGGCTCCAGCCCGAGGTCTGGCAATGGGTTCGCAAGGCCAGTGATTTCGCGTTTTTCGCGCCCAAACCTTGCATTAGCTGCGCCCATAAAAGGCGTGCGGCGCGCATTTTTGCAATCTCCATAAAGAAGTCTTTGCCAATCGCCCAGAAGAAAGACAGGCGCGGCGCAAATGCGTCAATATCCAGCCCTGCCGCCATACCGGCGCGGGCATATTCCACGCCATCGGCCAGCGTATAAGCCAGCTCGAGGTCTGCCGTCGCACCGGCTTCCTGCATGTGATAGCCGGAGATGGAAATGGAATTAAACTTCGGCATGTTTTGCGAGCTATAGGCGAAAATATCGGAAATAATCCGCATGCTTGGCTTGGGCGGATAAATATAGGTATTACGCACCATAAACTCTTTCAGAATATCATTCTGAATCGTGCCCGCCAGCTTATCGGGGCTGACGCCTTGTTCCTCTGCCGCCACAATATACAGCGCCATAATCGGCAGCACCGCGCCATTCATGGTCATGGAGACGGACATGGTGTCGAGCGGAATACCGGCAAATAGCGTCCGCATATCCAATATCGAGTCAATCGCCACACCGGCCATGCCGACATCGCCAAACACGCGCGGATGGTCGCTGTCATAACCGCGATGGGTGGCCAGGTCGAAGGCCACTGACAGGCCTTTTTGACCGGCCTTTAAATTGCGGCGGTAAAACGCGTTGGACTCTTCCGCCGTTGAGAAACCGGCATATTGGCGCACAGTCCACGGCTTATTGACATACATGGTCGCATAAGGCCCGCGAATATAGGGCGCAAGCCCGGGATAGCTGTCGAGATAGGGTAGGCCATCGCGGTCATCTGCCGTATAAAGCGGTTTAATATCAATGCCTTCAGGCGTTTGGCGCAGCGTTGCGGCTGCCTCATTATCTTGCGCCGATTTCGCGGCATTTTGCCAGTCACCAAGCGCGGCATTGGCGGCGAGATTGAGCGGCAATTTGGAAAAATCAGGAAACTTGCTCATTTTATCGCCTATAGCCCTAATGTCTTGTGAATGTCTTTGAGGAAGCTCAGCGCGGCGCATCCGGCGAAGCAATAAGCGTCAATGGCGGCGATGTCGCGCGGCTTGCCCGCCAGCGCGATATGGGTCGCGCCCGCTTCTTTCAGCGCCTCGGCAACCGCTTCCGCATGCGCCTCATAATCATCATCCGAGGCACAAATTACCGCCACTTTGGCGTTAGACTTTTGAAACGCTGCGGCAATGGCGGCGGCGTCCGTGCTGCCTCCCTCATCAACCGAGCCGCTGACCGCGTGCAAGCCACCGGCGGCGTATATATTGGCGGCGAAATTGGCGCGCGGCGTAAAGCTGGCCATCGCGCCAATAGTGGCGAGAAATACTTTTGGCTTGGCTTTTTGCGCGGCGTGGCGCAAGGCCTCATAGGCGGCGGACAAGCGATAGCCGCTTTCTTTGCCGGCCTCGAGCGGGGCTTCCTCCAAATTGGGAAACTCGCTGACCCCGACAAGCGGCATGGCGCGGCTGTCAATCGCGGCGTCAAAAGCGGCGCGGGCGTCGCTCAATGCCGCGTCGATATATGCCTTCGCTTGGCTGATGCCGCCGCTCGCTTCAATCTTTTGAAATTCGGCCCAGGCGCTTTCGGCCAATTGCGTGGTCAGATTTTCAATATACCAAGCACCGCCCGCCGCATCGGCAACATGGCCGATATGGCTTTCTTCCTGCAATATCACTTGCGTATTGCGGGCAATGCGGCGCGTCAGACTATTATCGGTTGCGCTGGTAGCGGTGCAGGGCGCAACCGTCAGCATATCGACACCGGCAATGCCTGCGCCCATCGCCGCTGAGGTGGCGCGGAGAATATTGACCCAAGGGTCAACATCGGAAAAGGCGCGCAAGCCGGTTTCAGCATGAATTTGCGGCGGCGTGTCGGGCGCGCCGACCGCCTCAGCGATATTGGCGAAGAGCAGGCGCGCGGCGCGGATTTTTGCCAATGTGGCGAAGAAATCGACATCCGCCGAGAGGGTCAGGGTGATTTTTGACAGCGCTGTGGCGGCATCCATGCCGGTCGCTTCCAATGCGCGCATACCTTCGGTCAATTCGGCCAGCATCCAGCCAAGCTCTTGCGGCACGCCTGCGCCTTGCGCGTGATAGGCGGCGCCATTGGCCGTCATCAAACGCGCCGCAGGCCGCGCGTCACTATCAGTGGCGAGGGCCGCCCCATCTTTGGCCGATAGATTGAGATAAATCGGCACATCGCCGACGCCATGCGCGTCGAGCAGGGCCAGCACGGCGCGGGCATTATCGGTAGAGGCGGCGGCCAGCGACAGCGGCGCAATGTCGAGCATCACGCCGGTCAGCAATTTATCGAGGCTGGCCTTATCGGCATCGGCCTCACTGAAATCCAGCATCAGCGCACTCACACCGCCCGCAAGGTCGGTCAATATGGCGTTATTATCGGCAGATTTTCGACCAATAATCACGTGCTGGGCGATATGCCAGGGCAGGAATTTGCTGTTGAGCGGCTTGGCCCCACGGGTGAAAGGCGCAAAGCCGGGCAAGCCGGAGGGATTGTCGGCGGTGGCGCTATTGGCTTCCGTATAAAGCGGCTGGCGCGAAAATCCGGCGAGGTCGTGAGAGGTTAGCGTTTCCGCCGCCTTGCCCCGCAAAGCGGTTTCAACGGCGTGCAGCCAGTCATCTTGCGATGGCGCAGCAAACTCATTTCCCAGCGTCAACTCACTCACGGCTGTCCCCCTCACCCATCTTCTGTTGTCAGTAGATAGCTTATGGATAATAGCAAGGCAATAAAAGCCGGAACCCAGCTTGCCATTA
>JAQWZC010000131.1 GCA_029253645.1 Alphaproteobacteria bacterium
GCCTCAAACGGGTTTAAAAACAAAAACAGAATATCGCCAAACGTCACCGCCGCGCTCCTATTTTGCCTCAGCATGGGCGGCGATGAGACCCGCCGCTTGTTCTTCGAGAATTTGCACAATCTCCCGCGAGCGCGTGGCCGCAATGGCATGCAGCAGCAAAATCGGAATGGCCACGACCAGCCCCAATACGGTGGTGACCAGCGCTTGACTGATACCACCGGCCATGAGTTTCGGGTCGCCCGTGCCAAATAGCGTAATCGCTTGGAAGGTTAAAATCATGCCCGTCACCGTGCCCAAAAGCCCCATGAGCGGCGCGACGCCTGAGAGTAATTTCAACAAGGCAAGATGTTTTTCCAATGCCGGCATTTCTCTCAAAATCGCGTCATCGAGTTTTAGTTCCAGCGTTTCAATATCGGTTTTCGGATTGGCCTGATAGACCGCCCATACCCGCGCCAAAGGCGTATCGCCCTCCGCCGTACCGGCGCTCATTTGCGCCCTCACCCGGCGCGCCATAAGCGTCAAACGGGTAATGCGCTCCAATGCCAGCGCGACGCCAAACAGGCCGAGCAGCATAATCAAATAGCCCACCGCGCCGCCTTGCGAGATGCGCTCAAACAGGGTCGGCATTTGTAAAAACAAGTTTAAAATCGCCCCGCGTGACGGGTCAATCGGGGCCGCCACCAAACCACCGGCGGCACCATCCCATGCTGCGTCCGCCGCATCGCCAAAACGCGATGGCGGTTGGCGACCCAAATCGGCATAGCGATACGCGCCTGCATAGCGGATAAATTGCCCATCGGCCAAAGCGGTGAACGGGCCAATGCGGAGAATTTCCGTTTCGCGCAAGGAGCCATCGAGATTGACCACCTCGCCGGTAAAGCGTTTCACCTCGCCTTGCGCCGTCATTTCTTGTTGCAGCGCGAACCAGAGATATTCGAGCTGCGCCATTTCCGGCAGCCCCTTGGTTTTGGCCAAAGCCGAGAGCGGCGCGGCGCGGTTTTTCAACTCGCCGGAAATAACGCTGTCATCAATCTGCGCTTTTGTCTCGCCCGCCACTTGGCGCACAATACCGAATAATTCGCCATAAATGCCGAGGCGTTCATTCAAAAGACCTTCCAACTCGGCCAGCTTGACCTCATTATCGGCAAAGGTTTTTTCCAATCTTTCCGAGCGCGCTTCTTCGCGCTTAATGGCATTTTGTGTGCGTGTCAGCAGGGTTTGTTGGCGGTTGCGATTATCGCGAAATTCTTTCTCGCGCTTGGCGAAATCGGCATTATCATTCACCCGCCCTTGGCGCACTTGCTCCAGCAATTCTTGCAAGGTGACGGCATTATCGGCTTCTTGCGCCGCCGCTTGAGGAGGCGACGCCAGCATCACGGCACTCATCAGGCAAAGCGCCATGCATCCGGTTGACAGAAATTTCATCATCCCGTCCCCCCCTATGGCCCAACCGTGACGGGCACGACCAAAAGATCGGGCGCGGCTTGTTGTTTGGCAATGCGCAAGGCGCGTCGTAATGCGCCGTCAAAATCACCGTCGAGATCGACAAAGCTTTTTTGCGTTTTATCCCATGCGCCGCTCTCATGGCCGTCCAGCGTTTGATAAACCAGCGCGACGCGGCCAATGCGCAAGAACGATACGGTGCGCGGCGCGCCTTGAATATCCATCTCGCCCTCATAGGCTTCAATGGTGCGGCCATATTCATTTTCAATCTCATAGGCTTCGAGAATTTTGCGATATTTCTCCGCCGGATTGGCGTCTGAGCGGTCCATTAAAACGCGCAAATTGGCGACCCGGGCTTTGCGCTCGGCGGCCAAAAACGGCACATCAAGACTGACAAATTGGTCGAGCGCCTCAATCATGCGGAACATGAGCGGCATGATGGCGCGGTCCACATTGGTGACATCATCAATTTGCTGGCGGATGGACACCATTTCTTTTTTCTGCCCATCAATCAGCTTTTCCAATTGCGCATTATATTCACGCAAAGCGGCAAGCTGTTTTAAAGCTGCGCGATAGGCGCGCATCATCGTGTCGGTTTCATCATCCAGCTTATTAATGCGCGCCTGCGAGGCCGCACCCTCGGCGGTGGCCGATTGGCTGGTTTGGGTGACCGATTGCAAGGATTGAGCGTGCGCCGGAAATGCGCCGAGCACAGACATAAAAAGGACAGCGGAAAGCGTTGGGATGGTCTTCATGGTCTCCACCGAAAAGGGACAAATAGCGCGGTCCACCATACATAGTCAGCAAGGCAATGTAAATTTAACCGCGCCCTCCCTATCGGGCACGCTTTGGGGCGGCGCGCCTCAAGATTAGAAAATTTTGAAACGCGGGCCGCGCGGAAGCGGTATTTTCTCGCTTTCGGGCAAATCGCATATGCGGTCCATATGAGTTTTGCTGCCATCTGCATATTCCCAGACCAATTGCGCGCCCTCGCGATAGCGGCGCACAACCTCCGGCCCCCAGCCAAATAGATGGAAATTAAGTTTCTTATCCTGCCAAATCATCGCGGCGGAGGTGCGCGGGCAATATTAATCTTGCGCTTGACCTTGCCCCGACAAATTGCGAGCCTCTGTTTGTTATAGACCCCATAGATAAGGCGCGTGCCCATGTATTCCTATAAGCCCAAAACCGTGGAGAAAATCATTATTCGGGATTTCAATTTTGATTTTCCAGATGATACGGATCCGGTTTGGATTCCGGGCCAGCGTGTGCGCAGCCATATGTTTAACGGTCTGTCCTTGACCATGCCGCATCTTGAACCGTTTTTGGTCAAGACCGGCCGCGAAACCGCCAAACATGTTGAAAGCAAGGAATTGCTGGAAGATATTCGCGATTTTTGTGGTCAGGAAAGCCAGCATTATAAATGCCATCGCCGCCTCAATGATGTCTTGCGCGCCAATGGCTATCCTGAATTTGAAGCGGCTGAGGCCTATATGGACCGGTCTTGGGAAAAACTGTCAAATGCCAGTCTTGAAAAACGGCTCGCCTATTCCGCGGGTTTTGAGACCATGACCAATGGCTTTACCCGCTGGCTGATTAAGAAACGCAAATCCCTGTTTAAAAATGCCGACCCGCATATCGCGTCTTTTTGGATTGTGCATATGATTGAGGAAACCGAGCATAAAACCGTCGCTCTGGATTGCTATATGGCCTATTCGGGCCGCTATTTGCCGCGCTTTTTGGGCGTGTTTCATGGGTCTTTTCATGTTGTCGGTCACGGCTTGCGCGCCATGATGGTCGCGTTGAAAAAAGACGGCGTCCTGAGCCGACCATCGACCTGGTGGGAAGTGACGCGTGAAATGGCATCGATGATTTATAATGTCGGCCCGTTTTTATTGCGCGCTTTGCTGCCTTGGCATGATGCGCGCAGTGAAAAAGACCCTGAATATATGCAAAATTGGGTCAAGGGATATGAGACCCTGCCGGCCGGTCAGAAAATTCCTCTGATTGATACCAGACATCCCGATATGCCCGTGCCCTTTGGCAGCGGCGCATCGGATGCGGCTTTTGGTGTGGCGCAAGCTGCTGAATAAATCCAGTCTTTGTCATAAAGACCACATAATGTCGGGGGGACATAATGGATAGATTTCAAAAACTAATGATTGCACACGGGTTTCTCGTGACCATGGTCGGCCTCTTGGCCGGTTTCATGCTGATGTTTAAAATGCTGGGCGGGCTGGAATATTGGCCGGGCACTTTCATGCAAATCAGCGTCTATGGCACGGTTGAAGGCTGGGTGCGCGCCCATTCCGGTGGCGTTACCAATGGCATGTTGACGATTATTGTGGCCTTGGCCTTGCCGAAGCTCGAGCTATCCGAGCGCATGACGGCGTTTTTCGCCTGGGGCCTGATTTATTGCGCTTGGACTTTTACCGCTTTTTATTGGATTGGCAATCGCTCGGGCAATCGCGCCCTGTCGGTTGGCGATAATGTTTTTGGAACGGCCGATTGGCTGAGCGTTATCGGCTTTTTGCCGGGGCTGCCCAGCGTCTTTATCGGGCCGATTGTCTTATATATTGGCGCGCGCGCCGCCTTTAAGGCCATCACCAAAGATTAAGGCGACGGTTAAGCGAAATCGTGATTTTTGAGCGGTAAGACGCGAATGCGTTGGCCGGTCAGCGCGAAAAGCGCATTGGTGACCGCCGGTGCCGCCGGTGGCGTACTGGGTTCGCCCGCACCGCCCAGCTTGGCGCCGGAACGAATGATATCGACATGAATATCCGGCGTTGTCGCAAGATGCAGCATTTCATAATCGGGGAAATTCTCCTGCTGCACCTGGCCGTTTTCCAGCGTGATTTCACCATATAAAGCCGCTGTCAGACCGTAAATAATGCCGCTTTCCATTTGCGCGATAAAGCCATCGGGATTGACGACATCGCCCGGGTCGGCGGCGCACCAAATCTGATGCACGCGTGGGCTGCCATCCTCAATAGAGACCTCGGCAATTTGCCCGACCACTGTGCCGAAACTCTCGCGCAGCGCGACACCCAGAGCGCGCCCTTTTTTTAGCTTACGGCCCCATTTGGCCATATCCGCAACCCTATCAAGCACCGTCAAATGGCGCGGATTATCGCCCAATAAGGGGCGGCGATAAGCCACCGGATCTTGCCCCGCCGCATGCGCCAGCTCATCCATAAAGCTTTCAATATAAAAGCCGTGCTGCGATGACGCCACTGAGCGCCACACGCCATAAGGCACATGCGTATCAACCTCGGAAACGCGAATGGATTGGTTTTCAATGGCATAAGGAATATGCACGGCGGCGCGTTCCTCATCCCTGATATAATGATTTTCCCAACTTATCGGCGCGCCCTTATCATCGAGCTTGGCTTTAAAGCGGCTAATGCTGGCCGGACGATACGCGCCTTGCTGCATATCCTCTTCGCGGCTCCAAATTACCTTAACCGGATAATCGACCTGCGCCGCAATCAGCACGGCGCGCTCAATATAATCCATCAGCACACCGCTGCGCCGACCGAAACTGCCGCCCAGCATGAGCGGATGCACGGTCACGTCTTCAGCCGATAGGCCCAAAACTTTGGCGGCGTGGCCGCGACAAGCCAGCGGGTCTTGCGCGCCGACCCAAATTTCGCATTTGCCGTCTTTGACATGCGCCGTGCAATTCATCGGCTCCATAGCCGCATGATTGAGATAGGGCACTTGATAATCGGCCTCGAGGGTTTGCGCCCCGTCAATCGACACATCGCCCTGCGCGATATTGGTCTTGGCATCATCGGCATCCAGCGCGGCACGAAAGCGCGAAAATATGGTCTGTGATGACACATCGCCATGACCCGCCGCATCGAAACTGACGGATAAATCGGCCAGCGCCGCATGGGCGCGCCAATAATTATCCCCAATCACCGCAACCGCATCGGGGATTTGCACCACATCCTCAATGCCGCGGCGTCCGGCGATTGAGCTTTTATCCATTTTGGCGACAGTCCCACCGAAAACCGGCGCGGCCTTCAGCACGGCAATGCGCATATTCGGCACATCGGCATCAATGCCGTAAACCGACGCGCCGCGCACTTTGGGCGGAATGTCAAAACGTTGTTTGGAGGTGCCGATAATGGTGAAATCGCTTTTATCCTTCAGCGTCGGCGTGGGATTGGGCTCATAAGCCGCCGCCGCTTCGGCCAGCGCGCCAAAGCTGGCTTTGGCACCTGATTTTTCATGCACAATATGGCTGAGGCGCGCCACACATTCGCTGCGCGGCACATCCCATTTATCGGCCGCCGCCCTAATCAACATTTCTTTCACGGCGGCACCGGTGGTGCGCATGCCAAATTCGCCGGTAAAGCGAATGGATGAACTGCCGCCCGTGGTTTGCACATCAAGCAATTGCGCCAGCTTATAAGACGCCCAATCGGCAGGCGGGTTTAAAATCGCCGGCAGACGCTCGCCCTGCAAGAGAAAGCCTTTGCTCACTGCATCATTGGCAAATAATTGATGCGCCGGGGCTTGTTCCATACGCACCAAATCCCAATCGGCTTCCATTTCTTCGGCCAACATCATGGGCAGGGTTGTGTGCACGCCCTGGCCCATTTCAGAATGGGGGACAAGAACCGTAACCAGATTATCTTCGGCAATGCGCACCCATGTCGTCAGCACTTCCGCGCCCTTGACGGTATAATGTTTGCGAATGGTGGCCAATCGGCCAGGCATGAAAGAAATGCCGAGCACAATGCCGCCCCCGACAAGCCCCGTACCAACAAGAAATTTGCGCCGTGAAAACTTCGCCATGATGTTATCCTTTGCGGTTCTTTTTATGGGCGGCGGCCAATTCGTGAATGGCCTTGCGGACGCGCGGATATGTGCCGCAGCGGCAGATATTGGTGATGGCCGCATCAATATCATCATCGCTCGGTGTGGGATTGTCATCCAAAAGCGCAGTGACCGCCATAATCATCCCCGATTGGCAATAACCGCATTGGGGAACTTGATGCTCAATCCAAGCGCGCTGCACGGCATTATTGCCGTCTGCGTCGCCCAAACCCTCAATCGTGGTGACAGATGTATTGGCGGCGGCATCGATCGGATAAGAGCAGGAACGAACCGGCTGGCCGTCCACATGCACTGTGCAGGCCCCGCAAGCCGCGACGCCGCACCCGAATTTTGTGCCGGTCAGTTTCAACTCATCGCGCAATGCCCAGAGCAACGGCATATCCGGTTCTACATCAAGCTGATGCCGGACCCCGTTAATTGTTAGTTTTATTGTCATACCCCGTGCCTCCCAAAAATCAGTTATACCAATTTAGTCGTTCGCGAATAGCCTTTTCAAAGGCTTCATATGTGTCAGATGCGCGCCGTAATTGGGCCAGAAAAAGCGCATCATTGCCGACCAATGTGCGCAATGGCGTTGATGCATCCGTCGCCGCCTTGACAATTGCATCAGCGACATCTTGCGGGTCGGGCGGCGCGCTGCCATCCAAATTTGACAAAGCCTCGCGAAAAGCGATTTGGCGCTGCTCCAATTGTGAGCCGACCCAACCATCGGGCCGAATAATATTCTCCCCGAAATTTGTGGCAGAAAAACGACCCGGCTCAATAATATGAACGCGAATGCCGTCGGGCGCGGCCTCCATATATAAAGCCTCGCTCATCCCCTCCAGTGCAAATTTTGATGCTGAATAAGCGCCGCCATAGGGCGAGGCAACAATGCCCACCGCGCTGCCGACATTGACAATGACCCCGCTGCGGCGTTTGCGCCACGCCGGCATGACCGCCCGGATGGTGCGCAAAGGCCCAATGACATTGGTATCAAGCTGGCTTTGCATCAGCGCGTCATCGACCATGTCAAGGCCGCCTTGCACCTCAAATCCGGCATTATTAATCAACACATCAATCTCATCAGCATCGGCCAAAGCCGCCTCGACAGAGCCGCGGTCGCAAACATCGAGCGGGCGCGTTTCAATCGACAGCCCTTCAGCCGCCGCGCTGACCATCAGCGCATCGCCCTTGCTCTCATCGCGCATGGTGGCAATCACATCATGGCCCAGCCGCGCCAAAGACAGGCTGGTCAATTGACCAAAACCGGAATTGCTGCCGGTAATCAGAATACGAAGTTTGCCCGCAATTTTGCTCATGACACTGCCCTTCAGCCCCCCCCTCAGGAATGAACGTGTTGACAATTTATGTCAATATTGTCAAGGTGTCAAACATGCTGATTATGCCCATAGAAACCGACAGCTCCAAGCGCACCGATATTATGACGGCGGCTTTTACGCAATTCAGCCAATATGGATTTGAGAAAACCTCCATGGCCGATATTGCCCGAGCCACCGGCATGTCGCGCGCCTCGCTCTATACTTATTTCGACAATAAGGAGGAAATATTTCGCGGCGCATGTATTCATATTAACGCCCAATCATTGGCTGATGTGGCGCATGCGCTGGCGGCTGAAGAGCGGACGCTGAGCCTCACAAAAAGAATGGAAAATGCGCTTTTGGCGCGTTATGGGCGGCTTTTGGATATCGCCCAATCGCCGCATGGCAGCGAGATTTATAATGAGCGCAACCGCCTTTGCGGCGCGCTGGCCCAAGATTCGGTGCGAGATTTACGCGCCCTTTTGGCCAAAGCATTAAAGGCGGCTGATCAAGCGGGGGAGATTGAGCTAAAGCCAAGCGGCCTGTCGCCCGGCGCCGCAGCCGAGATATTACAGATGGCAGCGGCAGGGCTGAAAGCCGAAGCGCCCGACGTCAAAACCTACACCAAAAGATTGCGGGGATTGGTCGGATTGTTTTTTAACGGATTAGCCCGCAACTAAACAGAGGCGCTTAAACGGGTTGCGCTTAAAAAGCCTTTGGCGATTGGAGTGGGAAGACATGGCACAAAACCGAACCGGCGAGCCGCAGAAATATAAATTATTCACTGTTGAGCACAGCTATTTCTCAGGAAAAATACGCGCCTATTTGCGTTGGAAACATTATCATGGCGCGCTGGACGACGGCTTTGAGGATATTCTCGCAGCGCCGGAACTGCTTGAGAAATTAATTATGCCGAAATCGGGTGTGCCTTCCTTGCCGCAAATCGAAGCCCCTGATGGCACTTGGCTGCAAGATAGCAGCGCCATTTTTGACCACATTGAAGCCCAGCATCCGCAAGCCCCCGCCGTAGCCGATGCCAAAAATGCACCGCGCCAATGTCTGGCCAGCTATCTCATCGAATTACTGGCTGATGAATGGTTGATTGTGCCTGCCTGTCGAGTGCGATGGCATTTCTCGCGCAGTGGCGTCAGCCCATCTCATTTGACTTTTAATGAACAGCAATGGGGCGCATGGCTGGCCCCGGACAGCACGGGAACCCAGCGCCGCCTAGCCGGTGCCGGTTTCTTTGAAACCAGTTTCGGCATTTCGCAAGCCGATAGCGACACCCCGAAAGGCCCGTTTGAGGGCTTGGGCCAGCTTGGCATGACAGCCGAAACCGAAGCGGCATGGCTGGCCTCTTTGGAGAATATCATGTCCATATTGGAGCATCATTTGACGCAGCATGATTATTTATTTGGCGGCCAGCCTTGCTTGGCGGATTTCGCGCTTATGGGCCCGTTTTACGCGCATTTTTATCGCGATGCCGTGCCCGGCTTTGACCTGCGCCGCCGTTTTCCCCTGACCGCCGAATGGGTGGAGCGCACGCATGGTCACGACAATATTAATGCGCGCTCCTATGCGCAAAATCTTTATAGCTATGATGGCGCGCGCCTGATTGCGCGTCCGGCCACCAGCGATGGCGGCGCATGGCTGCCCGATGATGTGATACCCGATGGCGTGCAGCGCCTCATCAGCGTGTTTTTCTCAGAGATGTGGCCGGTGCTGAAAATCGCCACTCAATGTCTGACGCAATTTATCAAGAGCGATGCGCATCAAATGGGTGATGAATTGCCGCGCAAATCCTTCACCGCCTCACCGGGCTTTGAGGCGTTTCAGACACGGGGCGGTGCGCTGACGCATGCGTTTACTCTGGGCGGGGCGAGGGGAGAGCGCATGGTGGTGGCCAATCAAATGTGGATGCTGCAACGTCTGCACCCGATTGCCCTCGCCTGCACCGCCAGCCCTGCAGCGCGCGATTGGCTGAACGGGTTTGACAATGGCGGCGACTTACTGGCTTTGGACGCCATGATGGATGGGTATCGCATTGCCAAACAGGGCGGCAAAATTTATTCAGCCACCGACTGAGTATTTTTAAGGCCTGAGTGTATTTTTAAGGAGAGAGCGATGAGTGTGATGATAACGGTCGAGTTTAAAATCCGGCCCGAAAAATTGGATGACGCCATGCGCGAAATGGCCGAAGGGCTGCCTGCCACGCGGGGCTTTGAGGGGTGTCAGCGTATTGATTCCTATTTTGATGCGGAAAATACATCGCTGTTTCTAGTCGAGTTTTGGGACAGTGTCGCGGCGCAGAAAAAATATTTGAAATGGCGTCTGGCGACCAGCGGCGACATGGTCAATATTTCCATCGCTGCCAATTTATACGAGCCGCCCATCTTTAAAACCTATGCGGCCATGCCTGAACTTTAAAAATCCCACGCTTTGAGCGGGCGGCCGACATTGCAGGTTTAATAATGCGGCGGCTTTTCACCGGCCAATCCGGCTCCGCCATCAGCCGTTTTATCTTCAATATCCTGCACAATCTCAAACAAGGCTTTGTGTTTTTGCGCTAATCTTTCGCGCGCTTGTTCAGCCATATGCACCTGCTGGCTCAGCTCTTCAATGGCCAGCGACTGATGCGTCAGCATTTCTTCCAAAGCGGCGAGTCGACGCTCAATCGCGTCAATCATATTCTTATCCGTCATATCCATCCTCTTCATGGGCGGTGCTCATCATATCATATTTTGCTTGGGTATAATTTTTGAGGCCCGACAGATAGGGCCGGTGGGGCACAAATGCGCGCCACACCACAAGAACGAGACATCTGCCCCGCCCTCTAAGCTCTTAGATTCCGGCTGATGAAATCAGGTGATTTCAGTCACAATCATATCGCGCGATTTGCGTACTTTAGGCATGGGCAAAAGCCAGTCTGCGCCTTCTTCGCGATAGCCCAGCGGCAGCAAGACCACGGAACGCAAGCCGCGCTGTCTCAGATCAAGAATGGCGTCCACCGCGTCCGGGTCAAACCCTTCCATTGGCGTGCTGTCGACTTCTTGGTCCGCCGCTGCCAGCATGGCAAAGCCGAGGGCAATATAAGCCTGGCGCGCCGCATGGGCGTAATTCACCTCAGCATCGCGCGGCACATAACTCGCCTTCAGATTATTATAGTAATCATGGACGAGCGGCAGGTCACCGCGCGCGCTCAAATTAAGTTGCAGCACTTCATCAATGCGCTCTTCGGTATAATTATCCCATGCGGCAAATACCAAGACATGCGACCCGTCAGTGATTGGGGTTTGCCCACCGGCGGCTTCGGTAATCTTGGCGCGCAGCTCGGGGTTTGATACGACAATCAGTTCAAAGGGTTGCGTGCCGCTTGAGGTCGGGGCCATACGCACCGCCTCAATAATAGCATCCAGCTTGTCTTGCGGGACGGCTTTACCGGCCTGCATTTTTTTGGTGGCATAACGCCAGTTCAAAAGCTCGGTCAATGTTTTGTCAGTCATGGGTCCTCATTTCATTGTCAGTGCTCGCAAAGAGCAGTATATAAAAGTTACTGTATTACTAAAGAGAACCGCAGGCCGCCGCAAGGGGGCACATGCTTGACCCTCAGTTACAAATTAGGAACCGCCATGCCCGACACCAAACAATGCCCCGATTGCGAGCGCATCAACGAAGTTCTGTCGCGGGTCGGCGATCGCTGGAGTGTGCTGGTCGTCATATCGCTGTCGCAATATGGCACGATGCGCTTCAACGAAATCAAACGAAATCTCGGCATCTCGCAACGCATGCTCAGCTTGACGCTTAAGGAGCTGGAACGCGACGGCTTAGTGAAACGAACCCAATATCCCACCATTCCGCCCAAGGTAGAATATGAACTGACCGCAATGGGTGAATCATTTCGCAAGCCAGTCAATGCTTTGGGCCAATGGGCCTTGCAGCACCGCGCCAAAATTGATGCGGCACGTGAGGCTTATGACGACGCTGCCGCAAAGCTCCCCAAATCTCGCATCGCTTCATAAGGGCTGATAGCGCCTGCGCGCGGCGTTTAAATAAGCTTTTCTTCGACAGCCCAACGAGGCGATTGAGGCACACGAGGGCCATAACCCAAACGCCCGAACATTTGGATGGTTTCACCGCCCGCAGCATAGCTTTGGTGAATTTCTTGATAGAGGGGTTTCATTTCCTCATATTCCTGAAGCGCTTGGCTGACCGGGTGCAAAGAAACACCCAATTGTGTCGTCATAAGATTAAGCCTCAACCAGTTGCGTCCGGCCTCGATTTGGTGCGCTCGATTATTGCCACTTGTTTTCAGCAAAATATAGGCAGGGGTGTTATTCAGCATGGCATCATAAATGTCTAACCCTTGCCGGTAGGCGCTGCTGTTCGGGTCGAGCATGGCCTCGGGCGTTATAATGCCCGTCAGTATCAAGGCTTCCATCATAGGCCCGCCAATATCAATCCCATCAGGAGTAGCGTTTATCTGTTGTTTGCCAAAGCGCATAAGATCAACGCTCTCTTTGAGCGTATGATGTGTTGCATACTCAACTTTAAAAGCGTCCCAACTCAATTTTTTTAAATGCGCGACATTATCAGTGTCGGTAAACACCTCGCCGAATTCACTCAGGGCTTTTATGTGCGCGACCGAAAGCGGGTTTTCTGAAAATGGTTCTTTACAAGACCGCCGCGCATGGAAGGCATTTAATAAGTCGGTTTCAGGCCTCATATCGGCGCGCGGTGAGAGTTTGATAGTGGCAATATGGGCCTCTGTCTTATGCGGAAATAGGGTCGTTTCGGTCTCATAGCCTCTGTGGCGCGCCGCGATATTTATCGCCTCGAGAAATCCCCCCATGCCGATTGTCAGTTGGCGTTCAAACGGGTCGGTCGCCGGAAGGTTTTTCGATAAATCCCTGTATATGTTCAACTCATCATCGCCGATAAGTTCAGCAAGCCATGGCTGGCGATTATGTGGGTTGGGAACGAGCACGGCATAAGATAAAGCAAACAGTCGGATATCTTCATAATCCCCGGCTTTCTGCCAAGGTGCCAGTGCATCATGCGGCGTGCGCGTTGTCGCAAAGCCGCCAAGCGCAGAGGCAGCAAGCACAACGCCGCCGCCAATCAATTTAATCGTTTGTCGTCTATCCATTTTATCCCCCACAACTTAAACATGATGGTCGGGAAAAATCTGTCAAAAAATTTGATTAATCGATGCAGCCGAGAGGATTGGGTAAAAGGGCCTGGCGTCGTTATTCCTCAAATTTGGGGAGCCTTGTAAACAGGGCCGCTGACAGCGTAATGAAGGCGGCAGCTGTGAATAAAGATGCGGTGTAACTGCCCGTGGCGTCGCGAACCGCGCCGAGAATCACCGGGCTGAGACCTGTCGCGATTAAAAATGTTGAGTATTGTCGTCCGTAAATCTGGCCATAGGCATGCATGCCAAAATATCTGGCGATAAGATAGCCAATCAAATCCACTTCAGCGCCGACCGAAAATCCGATGACGAAGGCCGCCGGCACAGCGACCACCGTGCCAAAAACCGCCAAAGCCAAAACACCGCAAATACAGG
>JAQWZC010000140.1 GCA_029253645.1 Alphaproteobacteria bacterium
GGTGGAGGTCGAATGGCTCGACCGCGCCGGTGAGCAGCATGTCAGCACGGTGGATGCGCCTGCGCTGTCCTATCGCCATAATGGCCATGACGGATTTAAAGTTTATACGGCGGCGCGCCTCAAAGGCGTGGCGGGCGACAAGGCCAAAATTCTGGCCGAGATGGAAGAGATTTCCGATAAGCGCGAGGATAGCCAACCGGTTAAGGCGCGCACCGGCGGCAGCACATTTAAAAACCCCGATGGCGCTGACCCGACCGGGCGGAAGGCTTGGAAGCTGATTGACGCAGCCGATTGCCGCGGGCTTCGCATTGGCGACGCGCAAGTGTCGGAACAGCATTGCAATTTCCTTATCAATCACGGCGTCGCAACCGCCGCCGATTTGGAGACATTGGGCGAGACCGTGCGCCAGCGTGTGCAAGAGGCGTCGGGCATTGAGCTGCAATGGGAAATTAAACGCATGGGGGAGGCGCGCGCATGAGTGCACAAACCCATATTGGCGTGTTGATGGGCGGCTGGTCGCCGGAGCGGGAAATCAGTCTGATTTCCGGTGCGAAATGCGCCGAGGCTTTGCGCGCGCTCGATTATCAGGTCAGTGAGATTGACGTCACCCGCCAGCTGGATACGCAGCTTGCCGCCGCCAAACCCGATATTTGCTTTAACGCGCTGCACGGTGTCGGCGGCGAGGATGGCGAAGTGCAGGGACTGCTCGAAGTGTTGGAAATTCCCTATACACATTCCGGCGTGCGCGCCTCGGCTCTGGCGATGGATAAGCATTTATCGAAACAGATTTTCGCAGCGGCGGGTCTGCCGGTTGCGCCGTCTTTATTGATTGAAAGCGCCGTGAGCGATCACCCGATGTCCGCGCCTTATGTGGTGAAGCCGGTCAATCAAGGTTCCAGTGTCGGTATTGATATTGTCAGTGATGACAGCCAAGCCGTGCCCGCCAGCCTGACTGAAAAAGGCTGTGCCTTTGAGGGTGTTGCGATGGTTGAGAAATATATTGCCGGTCGCGAATTGACCTGCGCCATTATGGGCGACACGGCGCTTGATGTGATGGAAATCGTGCCGGTCAATGGCTGGTATGATTACCGCGCCAAATATGATGATGGCGGCTCGCGCCATGAGTGTCCGGCTGATATTGACGCCGCTTTGGCCAATCGTATTCAGCATGTCAGCCTTGAGGCGCATATGCTTTTGGGCTGTCGCGGCGTCACCCGCGCCGACTTCCGCTATGACCCGGCGCAAGACGATCTCGTGCTGCTCGAAATTAACACCCAGCCCGGCATGACGCCGGTCTCGCTGGTGCCGGAAATGGCCGCCTATCGCGGCATTGATTTCAACCAACTTGTCCAATGGATTGTGGAGGATGCCTCATGCCGCAGATGAAGCCAACGCGCAAAGCTAACGCGCAAACAAAATCACCAGCGATGAATTTTCTCATCTCATTGCTGGCCACGCCGTTCAATGTTTTATTCATTGGCCTCAAAATTATCTGGTCGGGTCGCCGCTTGCGCCTCGCCGCCATTGCTTCGACCTTAATCGCGCTCACCGCTGTGGTGTTCCGCGTTGACAGCTTCAGTTCAGTGGCTGATTTACTGCGCGGCAAAACCTATGAAGCGACGGCCTCAGCTGGCTTTCGCGTTAATGATATTACCGTGGAAGGGCGCAAGCGCACGCAGCGCAGCGATTTGCTCAAAGCGCTTTCCATCGGCCAAAATGACCCGATTTTCGCGGCTGATTTGGCGCAGATAAATGCCCGCATTGAGGCACTGCCATGGGTTGAAACGGCGACGGTTATTCGCCGCCTGCCCAATATTATTCACATCGACCTGCATGAGCGCGAGCCATTTGCGTTTTACCGCTCGGGCAAGGGCGTCGCTTTGA